>NZ_PYIA01000078.1:0-643 GCF_013265645.1 Sphingopyxis sp. BSNA05
CGTCGATGCCGGCGGCAATATAAGCTTCACCAGCGCGACCAGCAGCGACACGATCGCCATGGCCGCGGGCGGCGGCATAAACGGCGGTGACCTGACCGCAACCAATGGTCTTGATCTCGACGGCGGCAATATTGCGATCGGCGATGCGAGCGCCGGCACTATCAGCTTCTCCAGCGCCGCGAACATCCTCTTCGACTCCCTCTCCTCGCCCAACGCGATTGCGCTCACCGCGGCCAGCGGCAGCATCGGCATGAACAGCGGTCCGGGCGACATCGACAGCGATGGCGATGTGGATCTGGTGGCCCGGTCGATCGACATTGGCGATGTGACGTCCGGCGGATCGGTAACCGCGGATGCGACCGCAGGAGATGCCGGCTTTGGCACGGTCAATGCGAACGACGACATCACGATTACGGCAACCGGCACCCCCATTTTGGCCAATGCAATCAGCGGCGGCAATACCAGCATCACCGGCGCAGCGGTGGCCCTGAACAACGGGACCATCGGCGGCGATCTGACGCTCAACGCGACGGCCGGCGATGTCGACGCGACGGGCGCGGTCACCGTCGGCGGCGGCATTGATCTCGATGCCACCGGCAATGTCGGATTTGGCGATCTTGATGCGCAAGGCGGCAGCTTCACC
>NZ_PYIA01000079.1:0-1436 GCF_013265645.1 Sphingopyxis sp. BSNA05
TTTACCAGCGGCGACAGCGCGATCGCGCTTCAGGGACGTTCGGATAGCAGCGTCACGATCAACAACAGCGGAACGTTGAGCGCCTCGTCGGACGGTACGGGTGAGCGCAGCACCGCGACGGCAGGCATCTTGGCCATCGTAAACGGCCTTGGCGGCTCGGTAATCGCTAACAGCGGTGACATCACTGTAACCACCGGTGCAGCATCGTTCGATACCGATTTCGACGGGGTCGGTGGCGCGATTGTTGCCAACACGTTTACCAGCGGAGCCAGCCACACGTCGATCATCAACAGCGGCGATCTGACGGCGATCGGACCGCAAACCCACGGGATCGTGGCTTTTGTGCAGCGCTCCGGCGGCGGCGACGGGCCTGGCGAGAATGATGACAACGCCTCTGCTTCGGTCGTGTCGGAGGGAAGGATCACGATAAGCGGATCGGGCAGTTACGGAATATTGGCGCAAGGCGCAGGTTCGGATGTGAACCTGAACGTGACCAGCAACAGCGATATCGAGATGACGAACATCGACGGGACAGCCACCGGCATTTTCGTCCTAAATCAGGCGCAGGCGGGCGTGCTGCAGAACCTGAACGCCGGCAACATCACGGGCTCCGGCGACAATCTGCGTGGGCTGGGCGTCTCCACTTTCGGCGCTGTGACCGGCGGCGACTATATTTTCGAGACGGTCAATATGGGCGACATCACGCTCGATACGGCGCTCGGCTTCGGCATCACCAATTTTGCAACGCTCGACGATAATGTCGTGGCGACGATCGACAATAGCGGTGATATCGACCTTTCTGCGACGACGAACAAAGATTCCATCGGCATCTCGGTCAATTTCGCCGGGGTCGATGCCGCGGCGACGGGTAATGGCGACAGCTCGGTGACGATCACGAATAGCGGCAACATTACGATGGGGGCCGGCAGCGCGATTTTCGCGGCAGCGGACAATGTCACGCTGACCAATACCGGTAACATCACGCATACACCCGACGGGTCCGATGTCATCCTGATCGGTGGAACGGGCAGTTCGCAGAATGTCGATCTCATATTCCGCGATCACGAGATCGTGTCCGAAAGCGTCACGCCCGGCGCCGACTATGCAGTTGTGCGGATTGAGGATGCGCAGTCACCTTCCCAATACACGCTCTTTTTCGACAATGTGACGGTTAGAGCCAATGAAGGGGGAATTTCGTTTGGCCGTTTGCAGGACGATTCAATTCTGTCCTTAACCGCAGTCGATCTGGTCTTGCAGCTTGGTGGAAGTCAGACTGGAGGTATTGTCGTCGAAGAATTTGGCAACAGCAGCGCAGCTGAATTCATTCTCGACAGAACGACCTTCGATATAGGCTCGTCGAACATCTCGGCGATTGACATTGCAGAAATTGGAGAAAGCAGTGCTTTCACGTTCAACATCAGCAATTCGGCAATTTT
>NZ_PYIA01000080.1:0-3008 GCF_013265645.1 Sphingopyxis sp. BSNA05
AAGTGAAGGAAGACCCTATGCGTTATCTCCCGCTGACCCCCGACGACCGGCAATCGATGCTGGCGAAGATCGGCGCACAATCGATTGATGACCTGTTCGTTGATGTGCCGGAAGAGGCCCGGCTGGACGGTCCGATCGACGGACTGCCGATGCACGCCGGTGAAATGGCGGTGGAAGCGCATATGAAAGCGCTGGCGAAAAAGAACCATGCGGCTGGTGACATGCCCTTCTTCCTCGGGGCGGGGGCCTATCGCCATCATGTTCCAGCCAGCGTCGACCATATCATCCAGCGCGGGGAGTTTCTGACCGCCTACACGCCCTATCAGCCGGAGATCGCGCAGGGCACGCTGCAGACATTGTTCGAATTCCAGACCCAGGTCGCGCGCCTGTTCGGTGTCGATGTCGCCAATGCGTCAATGTACGATGGCTCGACCGCTTGCTGGGAAGCGATCGTCATGGCCCGCCGGATTACCAAGCGCGGCAAGGCGATCCTCTCGTCGGGCCTGCATCCGCATTATGTTTCGGTGGCCAAGACGATGGCCCGCTTCACCAAGGATGATCTGTCCTATCAGGCGCCGACCCTCGAGGCCGCCGCCGATGGTCAAGCCATGCTCGACCAGATCGATGACCAGACCAGCTGCGTTGTCGTGCAATATCCCGATATATTGGGCCGCATCGGCGACCTTTCCGCGATTGCGGAAAAGGCGCACAAGCACAAAGCATTGCTCATCGCCGTGGTCACGGAGCCGGTCGCTCTCGGAGCGATCAAGTCACCTGGCGAAATGGATGCCGATATCGTGGTCGGCGAAGGCCAGTCTCTCGGCGTCGGCCTGCAATTCGGCGGTCCTTATGTCGGCCTGTTCGGCTGCAAGCAGAAATATGTCCGGCAGATGCCCGGCCGGCTGTGCGGCGAGACCGTCGATGCCGAAGGCAAGCGCGGCTTCGTATTGACCTTGTCGACCCGCGAGCAGCATATCCGCCGCGAGAAAGCGACGTCCAATATCTGCACCAACAGCGGCCTGTGCGCCTTGGCTTTCTCGGCGCACATGACCTTGCTCGGCGAGAAGGGGCTGCGCGAACTGGCCATGCTCAACCATAAAAAGGCGGTGCAGGCAGCGGACCGGCTGTCGCAGATCGATGGCGTGAAGCTGTTGAATGACAGTTTTTTCAACGAATTCACGCTGGTTCTTGATGCCGATTCTCGGCCGTTGGTGCGTAAGCTTGCCGACCAGAGAATATTGGCCGGTGTGTCTCTCGGACGCCTTTATCCGGAGGTCACACCACTCGCGCACGGATTGCTTGTCGCGGTGACCGAAACATCCACCGAGGAAGAGCTCGAGCAATTCGCGACCGCTCTCGAAGGAGCCCTGTCATGAGCATGCTATCCGAAGGCCGTCCGACCAGACAGGAAGACAATCTGCAGATGACCGACACTGGCTCTATCGCCACCCACACCGGCGACCGCGCGCTGATGGTTGACGAACCGCTGATTTTCGAAATCGGTTCACCGGATCGCAGCGGCGTTGACTTGCCCGAGGCACCGCAGGTCGAAAGCCGTCTCGGCGGCCTCGAACGCGAAGCGCCGATTGCCATTCCCGGCCTGTCCGAGGGTGAGACAATTCGCCACTATACCCGCCTCAGCCGCCAGAATTACGCGATCGATGTCGGCCTGTTCCCGCTCGGCAGCTGCACGATGAAGCATAATCCGCGGCTCAACGAGAAGATGGCGCGGCTCAAGGGCTTTGCCGATATTCACCCGCTGCAGCCGGTGGACAGCGTGCAGGGCGCGCTTGGCGTGATCAACGAACTGGCGGTCTGGCTGATCAAGCTGACCGGTATGCACGGCGTCGCGATGACCCCCAAGGCTGGCGCCCATGGCGAGCTTTGCGGCATTCTCTGCATCCGTGCTGCGCTGGAAGCGCGCGGCGATGCCCGCGAAGTGATACTGGTACCGGAAAGTGCCCATGGCACCAATCCGGCTACCGCCGCTTTTGCCGGCTACAAGGTGGAAGATATTCCCGCCAATGCCGCTGGCCGCGTGGACCTCGAGGCGCTCAAGGCGCGTCTGGGACCAGACGTTGCCGGGGTGATGATCACCAACCCCAATACCTGCGGCCTGTTCGAGCCGGACATGAAGGCGATTTCCGATGCGGTCCATGCGGCTGGCGGTTATGTCTATTGCGACGGCGCGAATTTCAACGCGATCGTCGGCAAGGTCCGTCCGGGCGATCTTGGCATCGACGCGATGCATATCAATCTGCACAAGACCTTCTCCACCCCGCATGGCGGTGGCGGACCGGGCTCCGGGCCTGTCGTATTGTCCGAAGCGCTTTCTCCTCACGGGCCACTGCCCTTTACCGAGCGCCATGCGGACGGGCATATCACCCTGGTCGAGGAAGAGACGGTCGAGGACCGGCATCCGCACACATTCGGCCGGATGAGCGCCTTTCATGGCCAGATGGGCATGTTCACCCGCGCGCTGACCTATATCCTCAGCCACGGCGCGGACGGTCTGAAACAGGTGGCGGAAGACGCTGTGCTCAACGCGAATTATATCCTGCGCAGCCTCGAGGACGTGCTCGACGCACCCTTTGCCCACAGCGGACCGTGCATGCACGAGGCGCTGTTCTCCGACAAGGGCTTCACCAACGAGCTGACCACGCTGGATCTGGCCAAGGGTATGATCGACGAGGGCTATCACCCGATGACTATGTATTTCCCGTTGGTCGTCCACGGCGCGATGCTGGTCGAGCCGACCGAGACCGAGAGCAAGGCGGCGATCGACCAGTTCATTGGTGCCTTCCGTTCGGTGGCTGAACGCGCCAAGGCGGGTGACGAAAGCCTGAAAAGCGCGCCCTATTTCGCTCCACGGCGCCGGCTGGACGAAACCCAGGCCGCGCGCAAGCCGATATTGGTGTGGACGGAAGACGAGGAATTTGCTCAGGCTGCGGAGTGAGGGGGCGCAAGTCTGACATATTCGCATAACATCATCCTTCCTGCGGCGCAGC
>NZ_PYIA01000081.1:0-75739 GCF_013265645.1 Sphingopyxis sp. BSNA05
TTTGACGACCAGCAAAGTGGGACCCGTGTGAGCCGCGTCGTGCCGGTGAAGGGGTCTCTAGATGGATGAATTGATTCGGTCAACAGTGCTGATGCAGAATAATTTTCTTCTTTTTCCGCCCCGACCGGTAGCGATCCATTCGCCTCGCGGGATATCTGAAAATCGCAGGAAATTCCGGAATATCCCGTCTTGGCGTGGCAATAAGGAGAAGCGGAAACCGCCAAGGGAAAAGACGGAAGCCCGGCGAGGCGCTGATAATTTGGAGCCATATCTGCTCTTGGTTGCGGCATTTCTTCAACTGCACCCGCGAATCACGGCAACAGTACCGCGTGAGTCGCCGCCGGCGGCGCGCTCGAATCACAGCAGGTCGGTAATCAGCCGCGCCGCCCAGGGGACAGAAACGCGTCGGAACGCTCTCCACAATTACACCGGAATTTCCGGATAGCTCCAATCCATAAGATCATTACCCTGTTGCAGATGTCTAATCAGCGAGTAGCGGACAAGCTGCGGCAGAAGGTGGGTAAGGACGGCCTCTTCACGGAAACGCCCAAAGCCGGTTAACCAGGAGAGAAATGCAAGTCCCTTCGCTCCAATGTCGCGATCTGCGCGTCTAACGCTGCGATGACGAGCCCGACATAGTCAGCTTTGCCCGACGTACGCGCAATTACCGGTAGTCCCGATGAGAAACCTGTCAGGCTGGAGATCATCAGAACCGCGCGCACTTGTGCCTCTTGCTCGGAAAATAGCCCGTTCGATGCCTCTATGATCAGATTCGTCACAAGTTCAATGCCCGGTCGCCAGAGCTCCGCGTAAAGAATCTCGAAGGCCGGTCCGGGGCTCGCAATCTCGCGTTGGACGAACAATGCCGGATTTTGGTTTCCTGCGGTCGAGAGAAGGAAGCGGGTCAGTTCCGCGAACAGACGCTTCAATAATGTGCGGGCTTCGTCCGGCCCCAGTGGTGCCCGCAATGTCGCGGAATAGACCTCGGCGACCGGGGCCAGCCCATCCCGGTAGCGTGCGACGATAGCATGTGCACATGCCAGATAAAGGCCGCGCTTGTTTCCAAAATAATAAGTTAGCGCAGGCAGATTGACCCCGGCCTTCTTAGCGATTTGTCGTGTTGTGACGCTTGAGAAACCACTGTTACCAAATTCTGTGAGCGCAACATTAAGAATGCGCGCACGCGTTTTCTCGCCTTTGCGATAGCCATCGACGGCGGCGCGGAGAGGGGGAGCCGAGGATTTGACTTTTGTCATCGATCAATGTTCATCCGTTTTGCTTGAATTTATATCAATTGATATATATACCAAGGAGCATCAAGTCGAGAGAGGAAAAGTGGGATGACGCAGGCGGGACAGGATCACCGTTGGACAAAGGTAGAAGCGCAACGCGAGCGCGCGCCGGCCATGTATGGCAACGTCGATTTCCGCATCATACCCGAACGTTTTACCGCTACGGCTGGCGATCCCACTGCGCTTTCCGGCGAATATGCGTCAGAACGAGACGCGCTGCTGGCCGACGCAGAGCGCCTGGATTTCATCCGCGCCTATACGATGACCGGGGATGCTGCCGCCGACGCCTATGCAAGCCTGATGCGCGATTATAGCTTTCGCACCTTGGTCGACATGTTGGTCCTGGCCTGCGACCAAGGCGTGGAAAATGTGCCGGACGCGCCGCCCGAACTGGTCGACTTGATCCGCGAGATGGAGCGAACGCCCGACTGGGTCGACATGAAACTTGTCGAGGAAGGCGCACGTATAGATCGCAATTCAGCCGCAAATTTCGGCCCATTCATCATCCGCGGCGCATTCATCGCAACCTTCATGAACAAATATGCCGCCTTGCCTATGGCGATCACGGGCACATTAACGACCCAGACGGCCGCCAGACGGGTCAAGGATACCGCGACATTCTTCACCACTTCTCTGCTGCCAGGCGCGCTCGAACGTTTTGGTCCTGGCTTCAAAGCGGCGGCCATGGTGCGGTTGATGCATTCAATGGTGCGTGCAAACGTCTTGCGTCGCCCCGGTGAATGGGATGTCAGCGTTTACGGCATCCCCATTCCACAAGTCGACCAGATGCCTGCCGGGCTCATTTCGATCTTTCTTTTATCCTATAAAATGATCGCGGAGGGACGGGAACAATTCACGGACTCGGAACGTGCGATGGTAGAACTGGCGCGCTATCGATGCTTCCTTCTCGGTCTTCCCGAAGATTTGCTCGCCGACACGCCCCAGGGGATTGTCGACCTCATGAACGCGCGTAGCGGGACCTTGCTCAGCGGATATGATGATGAAACATGCGGGGAATTGTTGCGGGCGACCATGGCGGCAGATTTACGGCCGAATAATTCGTTTCGCGCGCGCACCCACGAAACGTTCGAACGCGCTTTTGCAAAGCTGTTTTTCGTCAAAAGCTTCATGGGCAACGACAAAGAGAAAGCCGCTTCGATCGGCGTGGACCTGAAAGCGGGGGATATCGCGCTGGCCGCCATTGCCGGTATATTCATTTATGCCAGAATGCGGCTATATGCGCTCGCCGCACATATTCCCGGCTTGCGCGAGATCGCCGATCGCCGACTGGTCGCGAAGCTTCGGGCCCAGCTCGCCGACTATGGTCATGCCGAATTTACAACCGATGCGAGACAATATCGTCCGTCTGCCAAACCGGCGGCCGCGGATTGATCCGCAGCCGGGCGGCTTCTTTCAATCAATCATTCCAACGGTCGGCAATCAGCCAGCCGGCATAAGCGCGTCCATCATCCGCACCGCGCTGCTATCGATCGGGTCGATCCCCATATCTGAGCGGATTTTGCTAATCGGATCAGCGATGCGCTCATGCCACGGTTCCGCAATCAATTGTTTGGTGGCTCGGCCATGACGCCAGCCATCGAAAGTAACGCCCAGCAACAAATCCATCACCTCAGGCGTATGATTCGCAACTTTGGTCACCACAGTCGCCAGAAAGCGCGTCGAATAATTTTGTCCGAACTGCGCCATTTGAAAGCCGGAGATGGCGACTTCGCCAGCTGCGGTAAACCCATATCCACCCACCAGGTGCCAGACATCGTGAAGCTGAAGGATACGCCGGTTGGTCCTGTTTTGCGCGGGATAGTCACCCGGCAAAACGACGTTATCGGCGTCAATTACCTCAATATCATAGCCGTTGGAATGCAACATCGTCAGCAATTCCGTTGCAAGAGTATCCGCTGGGTGTTTTTCCAGATCGGCGGTGGTTAGTCGGACTTCCGGTTGCGCAATCAAATCGTGCACCCCTTCGAATTCCAGCAGCGCCTCCTCGCAGCGATCCAACATCCGATCGTCATAAAGATCACCCAGCGCCACAACTTGCAATGTCAAATCCAGCTCGCCTTCGGTCGCTGACGGCGGTGCCTGGACAATATTCCAGAACCCGTCCACAATGGCCGTGGCAAGGCTATACGGGGCTTCCCCTCTTTCACCCATGGCAATGCCTCGGTGATTTGAGCGGCGCGTTGGGCGCCGTCGTTACTGGCCAAAGTTGCCGCCGCAATAGCGTCAAAGATCGGTACCTGGGCGACCGGATCGACAAATGCCGCGGTCGTCATCAGCGCCGCTATTCCCAATAGCGGTTGCTCATCAAGCGGCGGCCGGCCCGTCTCGACCCACGTTTCGAATTCATTCCGCATTGCCAGATCCATCATCGCGATCACCCTCCAAAATTTGATTTTTGGAGATAACACTATAAAGATAGAATGATCAAGTTAGAACTGGCACTTCGCTATTTATAGACTATAGTGGGCCCATGTCAGAACCAGCTAAAACCAGTTTCCCGAGGCGAACCGCGACAAAAGCGCGCACCCGCCAGCGTATTGTCGATGCCGCCCGGCGCCTGTTCGTAACCCACGGCTATGCCGACGCGACAATGGCGGCAATTTCCGAGGCTGCCGACATCCATATAACCACGCTGTTCACTCATTTTTCGTCCAAGCGCAAACTTGCGGCAGAGATCGCGGTCGCAGCCGGCACACGGTTTGAGACCGTAATCAAGACGCAGCGCGAACAGGGTGTACCGGTCCTGACATTCTGGCGGAACCAGGTCGCTCGAATTGCCCATGCTTATGAGCGCGACGGCGATGGACAGATTAATCTCGGACGAGCCATTGCCGGGGAACCCGATCTCCTACCCGTTTGGTTTGATCATCAGCGCCTGCAGGTATCTTTGCTGACGGATTATATTGCTGACGAGCTCGGGATAGACCCTCAGGAGGATCGTCGCGCGCAAATGGCCGCTGCTATGCTGGTCGCGGGCGGCCGTATGGCGTTCGACAGCTGGATCGAAAGCGGTCGAGCCGGCGATCTTGTCGCGGAGAACGAGCGGCTGCTCGATGCTGCCGAAGCCGTACTCGCAAACGGCTTGCCGTTGACCAAAAGCGATGCCGCTGACTCAGCCGATCCGGTTTGACGACAGAAACAGCGTTATCAGAGCGTTTTCTCGCTCAGCTGCCGGATATTCTCGATATGACGCAGCCGGTTGATCGGATAATAAGCGAGGCAGATGATCGCAAGCACCGTCGCTAGCGCTGTCGTGCCGATATAGATGCCCGCTAGCCTTTGCAGAACGTCACCACTGACAAGTCCGGGTTGTGCCTTGTCGGGGAAATTGACGAAGGCGAGCAAGAGACCCGCCAGCAGAATTCCCATGCCCGAGACCGCTTTGTTGACCATCGTTGATGCCGAAAAGAGCAGCCCCTCGGACCGGTACCCGGTCTCCAGCTGGATCTGGTCAGTCACATCCGCGATCATCGAAACGGCCAGGATTCCCCCCGCGATGGTTGTCATGATTGTAAACGCGAACTGGCCCATTAACAGATATAATAGCATCGGTTCGCCATTGGCCGGAAAAAGGTCGGCCAGCCGCAATAGCAAGGGCGTTACATTGGAAATCAGCGCCAAGCTGAACATCATCAACGCAGACAGTTTTTGCCAAAGCGCGCGGACAGAGGCAGGACCACGACGAAGGCCAAGAATATGCCGACGGTGCTGGTCGAAGCGACCATGGCGATCTGGCTTGCGCTCAATTCCCAAAATAGGTCGAAAAATATATTTGAAGAGCCATGTTGATCCCGGAGGCAATGGCGAAAAACAAGCTGGCGAGAAGCACCGAAACATAAGAAGGGTGCACCAATATGCCGAGCATTTCCTTCAGCATTTGTGAGGTCGATATCGCCACGCGCGGTGGCGGAGCCGGGCGCTTCAGTACTTCTTTTGCGTGCCAAAGGACGATATCAGCACCGACACCATCATGATGGCCGCCGCTACCCACGCATAGACCCCATAGCCCCCGGCGTTCAGATGGCCGACCGGTTGCTCTGGCGTCGGCTGGAGAAAATAGCCGAATGTCACGATTGTCATGCCAAGGCGCCGCACACGCCGAAGAAGAAGCGCGCGGCGACAAGTTTTGTCCGCTCGTCATAGTCGCTGGTGAACTCGGCGAGCAAAGCCGTCGAGGGAATCTCGTAAAGGCTGATAGAGAAGCGCACGAAAATCGCGGTCATTACCAGCCATGCAAATTGCACTATATTTGAGGCGTCGGGCGGGGACCAGAGCAGTAGGTAGAAAATTCCGATCGGCAAAGCCGCTGCATACATGAAAGGGTGCCGCCGCCCCAAGCGGGAGCGGAAATTGTCAGAATATTGCCCGAGCAAGGGATCGAATAGCGCGTCTGCGATCATCGCAATCATGATCGCCGATCCAACCCAGGCGGCCGGCAGGCCGATCACCTGATTGTAGAATAGCATCAGCAGAGCATTGAAGCCTTGATCCTTGACACCAAACGCTATGGTACCCGAGCCATAGAGAAGCCGTGTTTTAAACGACAGCTGACCTCCGGCCACCGATCCGGATTGCGACATCCGCCGCTACCTAACGGAAACGAATTTCAAACTGGACACCGAAAGTCCGGGGCGGCGTAAGCGAATAGGACTGCGCCACTTCCAGCGTCGGCGAGGAAGCCAGTAGATCGCCCGTAGCGCCATCATAGCCCAGACTGTCAAAAACATTCTTCACATATGCGATCACCCGAAACCGGTCGTTGCGTTCGGTCCAGACCGCGCGCAGGTCAACCTGATCATAGGATGGCATACGATTATATTCGCGGTTGAAGATGTTGCTATAGGCCGCACTGCGCCAGACATAATTGCCCGACAAGGATAACGTACCCGGATCGAAGTCGATGTTATAGACAGCGTTCACGGCAACCTTGTGCCGCGGAGCGTTGGGCAGTCGCGCGCCATCGACACTTTGCGGTTGCTGCCCTGCCACAATAGCGCCGGATGGCTGAGCTCCCGGCTGGATAGCCAAGGGATCCTCTCCGTCGACAAAACAGCATCCGCTGTCGACGCGCGAATGGCCAAAACCGTAATTGAACCCCAATTGCAGAGCATCGGTCGGCTGCCAGGCCAGCTCGGCTTCCGCTCCGTAGCTTTTCGAACTGTCGAGATTGAAGAACTCGGTGAGCTGCGCGCCCCCCGGCTGCGATACCGTCAGTGGCACCTGAAGGCCCTTATAGTCGTAGTAGAAGCCCGCCAGATTGACCCGAAGCCTCGCGCCGAGGGTCCGTTTATATCCTATCTCGTAGGCGTTGACATGCTCCGCCTCGGTTTGTGGCAGCGCCGAAATACCGCCTGCATTGAAACCACCCGATTTATATCCACGACTGTAGCGCAGGAAGGCCAATTCATCTTCTGTCGGCTGCCACTGGGCTGCGACAGTGCCGGTTACAGCATCCCAACTGTTCGACAGTCCGCGACTGGCGATACCTGTTGCCGGGTCAATCGCAACAGCAGAAACCACGCCCGGCGCGGCGGCTGTAGAAATTTGCGACGCGGTAATATCAAGCGCTGGTGTCGCGCTACCATATTGATCGGGCGAAAAGCCGCCGCAGCCAAAGCACAGGATGCGGAAGAATTCATCACCGCTTTTCTTGTCACGGGTATAGCGCCACCCACCTGTCACTTTGAACGCGTCGGAGATCTGGTAGTCGATCTGGCCGAAAACAGCCATCGACTTGGTGGTCAGCGTCGAAGCAGCATATACGAAATCGCTGGACGGGTTGGCCGGACCATTGGCTGGCGTTTGCAATTGCAACTGATCGGGTGCGCGGAAGTGCGTTTCCTGCGTCAGAGTCTCCTGATAATAATATAAACCGGCGACCCATTGCAGCGGTCCGTTGGTGTTCGACGTCAGGTTGAGTTCGCCGCTGCCAAAAGACTTGTCGGTATCCAGGTCAACTTGTGACGACGGAAATACCGTCAATGGCCCACAGCCGGGAATGAACGCGCAAATCCCTCCACCGGCGGCGAGCGGAAATGTATAGGAGATGACGCTGGTATCATCGAGTTCATAGGTATTTTCGGCACGATATTGCTGATAGCCGCCAAGCAGCCGAACATCGAACGTTGGCAATGTCCACGTTATGTCGCCTGTTGCACTGAAATTGTCACGCACCCGCTGCGTCTGGGTCGTGTCGGCACTAAAGTGCCTGATATCGTCCGCCCCTGGCGGCTGGGGATTCGGGTTCAGCGTCACGACGCCCGGGGTCAAATAGCCGAAGGCAGCCCCCGGGGTGATAGCGCCGAAGGGATAAGGCGCAAAATCATAGCCGCCGATACGGTTGATAGTGCGCGGATTGATATCCGAACTTTCGGTAGACAATTTGACCCAGCCAACGACATCCGGTCCGAGATCGGCCTCCAGTTGCAGTTCAAGATACTGACGGTCGCCCCGTCCCCCTTCACTGCCCTTGCCAGCATCATTTTTGAAATAACCGCGCTCCTGGTTCTGATATGCACCCGCAAACCGTGCCCGAAGTCCTTTCGCGACCTCTCCCGAGGCAGAAGCCTCCAGACTATAGAGGCCGTAATTGCCAATCCTCCCGCGCAGATCCGCATTCAGTTCTTCCGTCGGTCGCCTGGAGATCGCATTGATGGCGCCGCCAATTGAATTGCGTCCGTAAAGCGTGCCTTGCGGGCCGCGCAACACTTCAACGCGTTCGATAAAAAGTCCGATGCAGCAATCGAGGCGGTCGAGGAATCATATATTCCATCCGTATATGTGGAGACGCCCGGATCGCTGCCGTTGGTATTTGTCTGGCGGCCAATGCCGCGGATGAAAACACGGTCGTTACTCGCTGAGTAGCTGAGGCCCGGCGTGAAATTCGCAAAATCCTGCAGCGTATCAATGCCGGCGATTTGCCGGACATCGGACGTATAGGCCGATATCGGCAAGGCTACGTCCTGAAGATTGACACTGCGCTTTTCGGCGGTGACAACAATTTCGACAAGGCCGCTATCACCTTTCGCGCTAGATGGCTGATCTGCCGCCGGCGCGGAATCCTGAGTTTGAGCCGCAGCCGGTGTCACTACAAATGCGACACTCGCAAGCATCCATGAAATATTTCGCATACCCATCCTCTCCCCTCGCCAGCCATCAGCTGGTCGATAATTAGAACAGTGATCCCGCTTATACGGGTCTCACATCATTAGTATCCGGGATGCCTTTTTCGCATCTCCTGAATCGGATGTTATAGGAGATTTATATATTAGTCTATAATGATATAATTATCGGTATAGATGTTGATGAATTTGACGGAATACAGCCAGATATTCCGTACCTGCTGCTGCTGAAAATCAGGCGGCCCCGGCATTGGTGCTCCCGGATCGGCATTGTCGGCTCTCCGTAAATCGGGCGAGATCGCAACGTCGTAGGAACGCAAATCCCTTGAGCGAAGAGGCCGCCTGTGTTTCAAATTCAAATTACATAATAATTGTCTTATCGATTTTTCTATGCCAATAGAATTAAGTGCCTCGGCGTGTCTCGTGACGCCGACAACGTTTAAGCCACCACTAAGATGGAGGCAGAAATGGGGAGGAAAATAATGGCTCGACAATTGCGCCTGGCGAATTGGCCAAATATGTTGCTGAGAAGAAGCGACGGGTATCCTCTCGCGCGGGAACGGAATTCTCTGATGGCAATATGGGGGACTTTCAAATGAGCGCGTCTTCCACCCTTAAAAAACTTTCCAAACGCGATGTTCCTGACTGGTATAATGACGCCAAGTTCGGGATCTTCATCCATTGGGGGGCTTTCGCGATTCCCGGCTTTGCACCGCGCCTCGGCTCGATTGGCGAAGCCTTTGTCAAAGACTATGACCGGGCGGTTGCGATGGTGCCCTATACTGAGTGGTACTGGAACGCGACCAAGGTTGCGGGGACACCCTCGGCTGAGTTTCATAAGGCGAATTACGGCGATGCCCCCTATACGGATTTCAAACAACCATTCGAAGAGGGTCTGAAACAGTGGGATCCTTCGGCTTGGGCGGAGGCTTTTCGCGATGCAGGCGCCCGCTATGTCGTTCTCGTGACGAAACATCATGACGGACTTTCGCTTTGGCCGTCCGATATTGCCAATCCGCACCAAGAGAACTGGAGCACAAGCCGTGATATTGTCGGCGAACTGGCGACGGCCGTGCGCGCAGCCGGGATGCGGTTCGGGGTCTATTATTCGGGAGGGATCGACTGGACCTTCAATCGTCGGCCGATGCGCACTCTTGGCGACTTCATATCGTCGACACCCGGCGGCGACTATCCGGCCTATGCGATGGCCCAGGTTCGCGAATTGATCGAGAAATATGAACCCTCGGTGCTCTGGAATGACATATCATGGCCAACCCGATCCAAATCGCTCTACCAGCTATTTGCCGATTATTATTCGGCCGTGCCGGATGGTGTGGTCAACGACCGCTGGGTGGCGGCAAGCGTTCCACGAGAGTTGCTGAAAATTCCGTTGGTCCGGAAACTCATTGATCGCAAAATCAAGGCGTCCTTGCGTAAACGCACTGGCGAGGAATCGGAGGGCATCATCCCGCCGCCCGTCCCACACAGTGACTTTCGTACGCCCGAATATGCAGCCTTCGCCGAAATCCAGATCAAGAAATGGGAAGCGACCCGCGGGATGAGCCATTCATTCGGTTTCAACCGCAACGATACGGATGCGGATTATGACAGCGCCGAAACACTCATTCATGATTTCATTGATGCCGTGTCGCGCAATGGCAATCTTTTGCTCAATGTCGGCCCCCGCGGGACTGATGCGACCATCCCGGACGAACAATTGAAGCGACTGAAGCAATTTGGCACATGGTTGCGAGCCAATGGCGATGCAATCTATGGAACGCGGCCGTGGAATCGCTCGGATGGAGAGACCGAGGACGGCCAGGCCGTCCGCTTCACCACTTCGCCGGGACGGTTGAACCTGATTTTCAAGGGTCCGATTACATCCAAACGATTACGGGTGAAAGACCTGATCATCTCTGGCGCTGCTTCCCGCCTTGCCGATGGCAGCCCGGTGACCTTGGAGGTGCAGGGAAAGGATCTTCTACTGACCTTCGTGAGCCCCAGCTCTGATCCGATCGGCACCGCGGTATCGGTAGCGCTAGCCGGAACGTGAGGCTGCTGAACACCGGAAGGTCGCCATGGTGGATGCTTGGCTAGATTGTGTCTGGAACTTCCCAACTTGCCAATGATTTGGTCTCTGCTAACTCGATCAACGGCCAATGGGTCGACTCCGACGCCACCAGACGCAGGAAAGCCTCGCTGTTTCGAGCGAGGCTTGAATTGGATAGATTGTGTAATTTGGTTGGTTGCGGGAGTAGGATTTGAACCTACGACCTTCAGGTTATGAGACGGAATGCTTGATATCTATATAATTGATAATGATGAATAATATATCACTATTTAGTCCGATGTGTTATAATATGTGTTAGCATTTTCGCTCTTTTGCCTAGAATCGTAACTTTTTGTGTTAGTTGGCTAACACAAATTCGAAGTGAAGTTTAGCAAACCTTATATCTTGAGGCGTATATGGAGTTGGTTACGTAGGCGGCGTTTAGTGCGATGATGCCTAACGTCCGAAAATGGTCTGAATACTGAAACGTGGCTTCATTGGCCAGTTGCCGTCGTTCACTTTGTGGTTGTACCATCTCGCAAGCGGACGTTTGGTTGGTAATTCCACCATATTCTTGCTGCTTAAGCGCAATTTTTGGCCCGTTCCCTTGTTGCACGGAATTAACGATTTTCTCATGGCAATTTTTGTTTGGTGATCTCGCCGGTAAAATCAACAAACATAACCCAGCCGAGTTGTTTTTTGACGATCTTTCCGTTCTGTTTTTTCTCTATCAGCGTCAGATTCTCGTCCCAGAATTTTGCTCCCACAGGTATCACCATTTTGCCCCCGGGTTTAAGCTGATCCAATAATGCCGGCGGGATATGGCTCGCGCCCGCTGTAACGATGATCGCGTCAAATGGCGCTCTCTCTGGCCACCCTTGATAGTCGTCACCAGAACGAACTTTCACATTGTCATATTTTAGCGAACTGAGCAGCCCGCTGGCCCGCTCAGCCAGTGGTTCGACGATCTCAATCGTAAAGACCTTGTCTACTAGCGGGCTGAGTATAGCCGCCTGATAACCCGAGCCAGTGCCTATTTCGAGAACCTTGTCTCCCGGCTGCAAATCCAACACATAGGACATGATCGCTACGATGTATGGATCGGATATCGTCTGACCATAGCCAATAGGCAAAGGGTGATTTTCATAAGCCTTGGCCCTTTCATCTTCTGGGACGAAAAGATGTCGCGGTGTATCGCGGATAGCATCAATAATCGGTCGTAGCCTTCGCTGGTCTTTGTATCCTGATTTTTGGACCTGCTTCTTGATTTTTGAGGCCATTATTTCGCGCTTTTCCTGGAACAATGCTCCCTCCACTCGCATCTGACTTAATTCCTGAACATTGTTTCGCTGCACCTCGGTTGGCGACATTCCTAAAAGAAGGAATTGTGAAATCACGATAAATGGCATTGTGTATATTCTGGACTCCCGATGCCATTTCGTCATCGCTACGGGAACGCGATATTGGTTTTCAATGACCATTATTGCGGGTCGCCCAAATGAGTAGCCGAACAAATCCGATTAGGCAGCTACAGCGCTGTCCGCCATTGTCGTGCGGAGTATGGGTCAATCCATTGTTTGATGCTGCAATTCGCAAGGCCGCTTTTTCAGGCGCCGCGCGTTCCAAGGTGACCGGTTCCGCGCATGCGATCTTGTCATGCCGCATGGGATTTCTCCAATTCGGTCGCGTAGAGCGCAAACAGATCCCGGAAGTGAGTTTCCATATTTTGGACGCTGCCCGATTTCTCTCCAGCTTGCTTTCGGAATTCCGCACTTCTGTCGATAAAGCGGACAATGGCTTCGGCAGCCGAGCGGGAATCTCCTGACATATAGGTTAATCCAGCGCCCGCCTTTACCTGATCCGCAGCGCCGCCTTGATCTGGCGCGATAACAGGGAGACCGCATGCGCGCGCCTCGGCCGCGACCATGCAAAATGTTTCAGCTTCGCACCCGTGGATCAGCGCATCGGCACTTGCCAGCATCGCCGCCAGTGCTGCGCGGTCATCCGTCGGCGGCAGGAACTGGATATGCGGATTGGCCCTCGCTTCGCGCTGCAGCCGGGACGTTTCGCCGCCACCGCCGATCTGGATCAACCCGACGGCTCGCTGAGCGCCGGCGGCCGTGGCCGCGGCGATGACCAGCGGCCATCTTTTCTCGGCCGCATGCCGACCGACGGCGATCAGGAGGGTAGCATCGGGACCCAGCGAGCAGCGCTCCAGCATGGCGGCGCGCAACTCTTTGCTGCGCAGCGTCGGAGAAAAACATTTCGCTCGATGCCCATCGGCACCGTGCTTACCCTTTTCAGGCCGCCATCGATCAATCTTTCGGCAAGACTGTCACCCGCGCAAATGACATGATCGTAGTGGGAATCCAGGCGGCGCAAATGCCGCCAGAACCAGTCAAACTGGCGATCAATCGTGGAGCGTGCAAAAATTTTGCCGAACCAGCGATAGGCATAGGCGGACAACGGGTCGGCGTGCATGATCAGGCGCAGGGCGCCGCACCTGGCCAGTCGGCAACAATGGAAGCACTGTTCCAGGGTGACGAGGCCTCGACATAATCCGGCTGTTCGCGGGTGAGGGCCGCGTGGACTTCATCGGCATCATCAAAATAATGATAGCGGCCATCCAGCGGGAATTTCTTGCCCGGAATGGTAACGATCCGGCGCCCGGACCAAAATGTTCCACGCCATGACCGATGCCGGGAACGATGATCACGATTTCATGGCCGAGACTGGGTCCGATCGCGAGCTTCTGCCGGACATAGGTTTTCACGCCGCCGCCTTTTGGCGAGTAAAATGCACAGACATCGACAATCTTCATCAGTTCAATCCTTTACTCAATCTTTCAGGGGACGAAAACTTGTGAGCCCGTGGCGATAATTCATGATGATGGTGGTATTTGTGATTCCCGACCCAGCAGTCAGGCGCGTGGCAGCGGCTTTCGGTTTTGACCAACCAAGTTTGGGATTTGCAGAAAAGCCAATGCCATCCACCGAAAGCCCGAACTTGCGATTGGCGTCACGGTCGTGGAGCAAGGACAGCGAATAGCTCCCCGGCGCAGGTATGCGGATGCACAATTGCGGCGTTCCGGACCCGGGAATGGCAACTTCGACACGCCGGAAAGTCTTGCCGGCCATCAGCAGTTTGTTGTCGTCTTCCAGAAAATCCTTGTCATTGGAGGGATAGACTTCGAGCTTCAGTTTCCCCTTGCGGTCCTTCAACCCGGTCACCGCAACCTTGATCGCCGGGCCGGTTTCACCGATGCGGCAGCGACCTTCATCCGTGCCCAGTCCAGGTGAGGAGGGAATATATTGTGCGGCCAGCAAAAACGGGGTTGCGACTGCTGCCGTCAGATACAGTAATTTCATATTTTACTGCCCTTGCTGCCCCTGCCCGCAAATTCCGGAATGGCGAGAATTGTGGCGATGACGAGATGGGTAATGAGCAGGAGCGACGTGATGAGCGCGATCAGCTCAGCGATTTCGCTGTCATGGCCGATGATGGCAATAGCGAGTGCGGCGAACATGATGTCCTTGTTGGGCAGAAAGGGTAAGCGCGAAATCAGCAGCCTTCCCGCTGCCAACAGCACCCACCAGCGGAAATCAACCTCGGGTAGCAACAAATGCCACATCAGTGCGCTTGCTGCCGTCGTGAAGATGATCCGGGCGCCATGTACCCAGGCAATATATCGCAAATCCGGGCCTGCGAGACTGAACAACCGGTTGCGCAACACCATGATCACCAGCGAGGTGAGCAAGACGAAACCGATCGAATAATAAGCAGTATTGGCAACGCCGCCAAATTCCAGCGTATGAAAAAGCGGGTAAAGCAGGGCGAGGATCAGCAGCGTGAAGCCGTTGCCGATCAGCGCGGAAAGGATGGTAACGTCCTTGATTGCGCCATAGGGTGATGCATGGATTTGGGTGCTTCGCCTCGCCCATGCATAGAAATAAACCTCACCCAGATAACCGAGCAGAATCTCGTTGCTGATCAATTTGCGGACCAGGGCCACAAAGCCTGACAGCGGTATGTGCCAGAGCCGCCGGTATATGAACCATTCCGACACAGGGCCGGAGAAATAATAAGCGAAAAACAGCAGCCAGAACGACGGTAGAGTGGGTATTTTTGCTACTAGCTGGGCAAAATCGAGGTCCCGGACTTCGTAAAAGACCACACCCAGAAAGCCGAGCGCAACCAGCGGTCCGATCCATTGGGTCCAGCTGGTTCCTTTTGTGATCAGCGGAACCAGAATTTGCGGGATGGATTCAGCCAAGCTGCGGCGACTGCCGATGGCGGGAAGATTTGGTCCATATGCGGACTCACCATTGCTCATGGTTTCATGCTCCTAATTTGCAAAAAGCCGTGTTCGCCGAGCTGCTGATCCGCCAATGCGGCAAACAGACCCGCATAAAGCCGACCAGAATTTTCGAGAGTGAATTGCCTTGCCATATCCATGCGTTCCGCATCCAAATGGAAATCCGGCGCTGCAAATTTGATCGCCCGCGCCATTGCCTGCTCGTCGCCCGCGGCAACGATACGGCCAAGCCTGCCGCTATCCAGCATTGCCGCAATCGCATTGCTGCAGTCGGTGGTAATGATCGGCAGGCCAGCAGCCAGCGCTTCTATGATAACCGCCGGAACCCCCTCATAATGGGAAGACATCAGGTAAAAGTCGCTTTCGCCAGCGGAGGTGCGATGTCATCAACATGACCGGCAAAATGGACACGGTTCGCCAAACCCAGTGAACGGGCTTGTGCTTCCAGTGCTTTGCGCAGCGCGCCGTCACCAACAAGCGTCAGGGTGTCGCCGCTGATCGATCCTTTGGCAAAGGCCCGCAACATCATCGGAATATTTTTGCCTGGTGAGCCGTCCGACGGCCACGAAGCTGCGGCCGGACACTTGTTTCACATTATTTTGCGGAGCCGTGCAAGCCGGCGGATTTCGCCGTCGCTGATCGCGGGGTCTGCGATGACCGCGATCCGGTCGTCAGGTGTCCCCATACATTTGGCAATTTCGGGCTTCATCGACGCTTCCATGGCAACGATATGGTCCAGAAACGGGGACTGGATGCGAAGCCAGAGATGATAGAGCCAGCGCGCAGGACGGACTATGTCGCGACGGTCGAGATCATTGCTGATTTTGCGACAATGGGCGGACATTCGGCGCCAAGAAGCAATTTCATCGCCACGGCCACGACCGAATAGCTATTGCCGGCACAAAATAGCGCGTCAGGTTTTCCCGGCGGATAACACCCGGCAATGTGGCTATCATCCACATGGTCTCGATCCAGGCCGGACTGATCGGCGGCGTGGCCGGATAGATCAGGCGCAGCCGCTCCGCTTCGGCAATGCGGCCGGCACCATCCAGGCGGCCCATGAAGACCGGAGCCTCAAGCCCCTGTTTCTGCCAACATGCGGCAAGGCGCAAAGCGACACGTTCAACACCTCCCGGCTCAAAGCTGTGCAGGAATGTCAGGATTTTCATGCCGCCAGTCCTTGCGTTTCCGGCAACAGATCCGAGTAGCGGCCATGCACACGGCCCTGTCTACCCAATCGGGACATGCAATGATCGATGCTGGAAAGGATTGACGGTTTTGATATATCGCCGGGATGAACGGCGATCCGTGCGACCGGAGCGCGTGATAAAATGGCTGGCGCGACTCTGGCAAACGCAAGCGAGGAAGCCGTGCGCAGCGCGCTGCGACTGGCCCAGGTCACGACCGGACCAGTCGCCAGCGTTTCTCCGGAGACCGGATTCCACACATGCATATGATCTTCTGCCAGAGCGAAGCCGACTTCGGCCAAGGCTTCGTGCGCGCCGGTCCCGTAGAGCCAGGCCGGGGCAATGAATCCGCTGACCGGGCTTCCGGTAATATCTTCAATCAGCTTTCGCCCATCGCGCATTTTTCTGGTTGCGGTTACCTGGTCCATCGCCAGAAACTCGCCCTCACCAGCCGTCAGATATTTGCCGCGGAATCGGTCATATCGCGATTGGGGAATATGCTCTGCGCGGTGGCGCCAGCCATGGAGGAAAATCTCGACGCCCTGATCGGACCAGCTTCGCAAGCTGCGCCGGAAAGCAGGTGCCTTGGTTAGGGACGCTATGCCCCAAAAGTCAGGGACCACCAGCATTGCAATATTCTCCGACCCTGCTGATGGAGCCAGCCGGTTAAATAGAATGTCGATTTCATTGGCAAAACGGGGACTGACATCGTGAATGGCCGTGAGAAGAGTCTGCTTCGACGTCATATTACAGATCGTCCGAAGCTTGCAGCTCCGCCTCTTTCCATGGGCTGGGCTGAACCCGCAGGACAATTCTTCAAGGTCTGGCATTTGCTCGCTGCAGATCCTGGCGCGACCCTGACCCCGGATGTTTCGAAACTGAAATGCATTTAGAATCCTACCGGTTAGTCTGTGAAACAATGCCGAAAACCGATCACCTCAGTTGGCCAAAATAAATCTGAATTTGTGTGGACGCCGTGCAAGCCGATCAAGCGAGTCAGCCGCCTCACGGTGCATTAATCTGGTTACCTGCCCCGCAATAATTGACGGCAATAAAGCTTGAAGAAACAGCATGATATTCATTGAAAACCGGCACGAAAACATTCTTCCGTTAGGGATGATTGTATGATCGTTATGACGTGCGAGCGCAGGCTGCAATCGAGAACAGGCAACATTGGGAAACTGTATATTTGCGGTAATTTTCTGGTAATCTGAGTGTAGCTATTAGCAACCTCAAGGTTAGGTTGGGAACCTCTTTGGGTCGCATCAGCCGTGCCGATCACTAATACGGAGTAATCAGTATGACGCGTAAATCAAAAATCATAGCTGCCATGACTTTCCTCGGAATCGCAGGTGCGGGAGCCGGCGTGGCATTTGTCGTTCCTGCGATCGCGGGTGAGGCACAGGCAGGTGACGCTGCTCTTAGCGAACAGGAGGCACAGCGTTTCGCCGTTCGGGCAGCGCCTGGAGAAGTCATCGATTCTGAACTCGAGAGCGAAGATGGCGTCATGGTCTATGAATTTGAAATACAGCAAGGCGACGTCGTTCGCGAAATAGAAGTGGATGCTCACACCGGCGCTATTCTCGAGAACGCAATCGACAATGGCGATGCCGATGAAGGGGAAGACGCCGAAGACGCTGATGGAGAAGCAGCTGAAATCAACCAGAACTAGGATTCACTTCGATGGATCAGCTCCTGGTCCTCACTTTGTGCGCCATTGCAACTTCGTCCCCCCTTGCAATGGCGCACTTTGTCTGTTCAACCGATAGTATAGGTGAATAGCGCATGAAAATTCTCGTAATTGAAGATGATAAAAGCACGAGCGACTATATCGCTCAGGGTCTCGAACAGGCGGGTCATCTTGTGACCGTCGCCGACAATGGAAACGATGGGTTGTTTCATGCAACTGACGGAAATTTTGATGTGATCATTCTTGATCGAATGCTGCCTGGAATCGATGGGATCGAAGTGATTGGCTCGCTGCGGAGGGCCGGATCATCCGTTCCCGTCCTGATGTTGACAGCGCGGGCCGGATTGGAGGATCGCGTGGAAGGACTGGACTCCGGAGTAGATGATTATCTGGTCAAGCCATTTGCCTTTTCCGAACTGAATGCGAGGATAAATGCATTGGTGCGTCGCCATCAGCCCGAAGCAGTCGAAACCACATTATGTGCAGGCGGCATTGAGCTGGATCGCCTCAAGCGGCAGGTAACGCGCGACGGAGTCATGGTCGACTTGCAGCCGAGGGAGTTTACGCTACTCGAAGAGCTACTCAGAAATTCGGGCAAAGTCGTAACCAGAACGATGCTGCTTGAGCGCGTCTGGAATTTCCATTTTGATCCCAAAACCAATATCGTGGAAACTCATATCAGTCGGCTGCGTTCCAAACTGAACGAGCAGTGTGACAAGGATGCAATAATTACCGTGCGGGGCGCAGGTTATATGATCGCAGCGGATGTCTGAATTGAAACGTAGATTTCAACCTCGCACCATGCGGGAACTGGCTTGGATATATACGGTGCTATTCATGACGGCGACCGCGATTCTTGGCTGGGCCGTTTACACATCCACGCAAAAGGCTTTGGACCAACAGCTCAACAGCCGAATCAGTGCGGAAGCGGATGATCTTTTGACTTTATACCAACGTGAAGGAATCAATGGTCTTTCCGATGAAATCATGCGTCAAGAAGCCCGTCCTGACCTCAATCGGGTTGGCTTTATTTTGACCGACAGTCATGGAAAGCGAATTGCCGGTAGTTTTCCGGCTACTACGCCGAAACCGGGCTGGTCGATTGTGCTATTTGACGATGAGGACGAAGGCGACCAAAAAGATCAGGCACGTGCATATACGCAAGTCTTGTCCGACGGCAGCCGACTGGCAATCGTCGCTGACCTAGAATCCGCGGAAGCGATTGGCGAGACCCTTCTGTTACAGTTTTTGATAGCTTTCGGGGCGATGCTTGTAATCGGAACGGGCGGCGGCTTTCTGCTCACTCTGCTCTTGCGCCGCCGTTTGGACGGCATAAACCAGGCCGCTTCGGCTATCATTGGCGGCGACCTTTCCAAAAGAATGCCGGTTGACGGTTCGGGAGGCGAATTTGACCAGCTATCCCATACGCTGAACAAAATGCTCGACCGCATTGCGACCTTGATGGAAAATTTGCGCCAGGTTTCTGGCGATATAGCTCATGATTTGCGCAGTCCCCTCAATCGGCTACGCCAGCGACTAGAGGGCGGTTTGTCTGAGGATCTCGATCCGGCAGGACGAAAACAAGCCATCGAGGGCGCAATTGGGCAGGCTGACGATTTGCTTGCGATTTTCGCAGCGCTTCTGGGTATTTCGGAAATCGAAGCGGGGCAGATCAAGTCGACTTTCAAGCCTCTGCGGCTGGATCGAATTGTTGATGATATTTGCGAGGCATACCAACCGGCCGCCCAGGACGCCGGATTTAGCTTGTCGTGCGAAATTGATTCGGATTGTACGATTTCCGGTGACCGGCATTTGCTTGGCCAGATGTTGACCAATTTACTCGACAATTGTTTGCGCCATTCAATGCAAGGCAGTCAGATTTTTGTCCAGTTGCTGAATAAAGACAATAGGGTCGAATTGATCGTGTCGGATGACGGCCCAGGAATTCCCGAGGGCCGACGCGCGGAAATGCTGCGGCGCTTTGCCCGGATGGAAGCTAGTCGCACAACGTCGGGAAATGGTCTGGGCCTAAGTCTGGTGAAGGCGATCGCGGATGCTCATGGCGCACGGCTATCCTTGTCAGACAATCAACCGGGATTGAAAGTCACGATAGATTTCAAATCCAGCCGGGCTCCGATTAGGACCATCAGCCATGCGTAACCTGACCCTGTTTGCCTCCAGTCTGCTGCTCGCATCGTGCGCGCATTATGGACCTATGCCGATTTCCGATCCGGGTTCGTCCGCGGCCCTGCAGCCCCCAGTCGCGGCGGTGCTGTCCCAGGAGGCGTCATCCATCGACCGGCCCTATCTTGCGCCTGTAGCGATAGATTTGTCAGCGCCGCTGGATCCCAATGAAATTGCCATTATCGCAGTTCTGTCAAATCCGGACCTGCAAGCAATGCGGGTGCGGGCCGGAGTGAGCGATGCGCAGGTTTTTGCAGCTGGTTTGCTGCCGGATCCGTCGTTCAATTTTGGCATTGACCATATCCTGTCCGGTCCTGATCCGGTTGACAATATAGCGGGCGCACTGGGTTTCAGTCTCAACACTTTGCGCACCCTCAGCGTCCTGCGCGATCAAGCGAAGCAGCAGGCATTGCAGGTGCGGCTGGATCTGGCCTGGGCTGAATGGCAGATCGCCAGCAACGCGCGTCTGCAAGCCGTACGAATATTGGAACTGCGCAGGGCGCTCGAAATCGCTACTGCCAGCGAGCAATCAGCAGCGACTCTGCTCTCGCGCTATCTACGGGCATCGGGGCGCGGCGATATCCCCGCCGATCAGGTGCAGTCGGCGCGGCTATCGGCGATTGATGCCATATCAAATCGACAAACGGCGCAAACCAGTCTCTCGGCAGCGGAATATGAGCTTCGCAGATTGATGGGTTTGCCACCGGAATATGCCTTGCGGCTTGCGCCGCAGCCTCTGCCGGAGGCGTCACCAGACAGCGCGATCCTGTTCAATCTCGCTGTTGCCAATCGCACCGATCTACAAGCGCTAAAGGCCGGTTACGAAGCCCAGGAAGCCTCGGTGCGCAAGGCTGTGCTCGACCAGTTTCCCTCGCTCGACCTGACGATTAGCGGTGCCCGTGACACCGGCACCAACAAGCTGCTTGGCCCGTCGGTGGGTTTCACCTTGCCGCTCTGGAATCGCAATCGCGGCGGGATTGCGATTGAAAGAGCGACCCGGATAGCTTTGAGGGCCGAATATGATGCACGTCTGTTCCAGACCCGTGCCGAGATTGCCGCTGCTGTCGGCGGCCTGAACATCGCGCGTCAGCAGCGGGCCATAATCATGGACGGATTGCCGGAAATCGAAAAATTTGCGCGCGCACGCGCACCGCTGCCGATCGCGGTGACCTGGCGCTGGCGACAGCCGAAACCGCCGAACAATCGGTGCGCGACAAGCATTTCCTGCTGGTTCAGAGCGAACAGGCGATTGCCGAGCAGACCATAGCGCTGGAATTGCTGGTCGGCACACCGCAGGCAGCGTGGGAATAGAAATGGGTGGAATGATGAAATTGTCGGGACAGAAGATTGCTGCAGGACTCACTTTTGCCGGATTATTGGTGCTTGGGGCCTGCTCCGGTTTCAGCGACACCGCTGCGGCAGATCCGTCAGCCTTGGTTAAAACGGCGGCAGTGACGACCGGTTCGATCGACGAGAAAGTCACCATTTATGGGGCGGCCGAAAATGGATCGTCAGGGCAATATACCTTGTCCTCGCCGATCGAAGCGATTGTCCAGTCGATTAATGCGCCGGTAGGGAGCAATGTCAGCCGCGGGCAGGTGCTGGTCCGGCTTGCGCCCAGTCCGGCGTCAAAATACGAGCTTGCGACCGCAAGCGCCAACACCCGGACGGCCAGCCAGGCCTATGCCCGGATGGAGCGACTGCGAGCGGACGGACTGGTCAGCGATGCCGAAGTGGAGACTGCTCGCGCGGCAAAACAGTCGGCAGATGCACTCAAGGCCAGTCTGGCCGACCGTAGTGGCTCGCTGACCCTGCGCGCGCCGGATACCGGCTTTGTACAGATGATCGGCGCCGTTCCCGGCCAGCTGGTCGCGGCCGCAACCCCCGTGGTAACCATTGTTAAAGACAGCGACATCCGCGCAAGGTTCGGCATCGATCCGTCTCTCGCCCGGCGCGTCCCGGCAGACAGCTATGTTGAAATTACCGCAGCGGGAACGACAGCGCCGCTGACCGTACCGATCCAGTCCGTCGATCCGGTGGTAGATCCCCAGACCAAGCTGGCTTCGATCTATGTGCTGATTCCGAAGGAGAGCGAAATTGGTGCGGGCGAAAGTCTTACTGGCATGATATTGCTGAGCAGCAACTCAGGCGGACTCACCATTCCCTATGCCGCATTGCTCGATGACGGCGGACAGCCCTATGTCTATATAATTGAAAAGGGCGTGGCCAAGCGGGTCGATGTCGCTGTCGGTCCTCGCATGGGTGACAAGGTGAGCGTTGCCAAGGGATTGAATGCTGACCAGCGGGTTGCGATTGACGGTGTTACTGCCCTCGAAGACGGTATGAAAGTCCGCACCAAATGACAAAAATCATCAGCGATCACGCGCGGTCAATTTGGTTGGCGGTCATCTTGCTGACTATTGGCGGGGTCACGGCTGCAACATGGCTGCCAGTCGCGCTATTTCCCAATATCGACTATCCGCGCGTCGTCGTGTCAGTAGATGCGGGAGACCGCGATGCAGCACAAATGGAAGCCGAGATAACCCGTAAGATTGAAATTGCATTGCGTGCGGTACCTGGTGTTACCCGCATAAGATCGACAACCAGCCGAGGTAGTGCAGAAGTTGCGCTGAATTTCTCTTGGGGCGACGATATGGTCGACGCTAGTTTGGCGACACAAGCCGCTCTGGCGACATTGCTTCCCGACCTTCCCAGTGGAGCGAAATTCGAGGTGCGCAGATCGGACCCGACGTTATTCCCGGTTGTTGGATATGCGCTTACATCAGATAATCTTGACCCGGTGGCTTTGCGAAATATAGCAGAACTAAAAATACGTCCTGCCCTGACATCCGTCGAAGGGGTTGCGGGCGTAGAGATACTTGGCAGCGCGCCGCGCGAATTTGCGGTAAATGTTGATCCCGCAAAATTGGCGTCGCTAGGGGTCAGCCTTAGCGATGTTGTAATCGCGCTGGGCAAAGCAAATAACGTGCGTGGGCTCGGCAAGATCGAGGATCGGCACAGGTTATATCTGGCCCTTCTTGAAAACAGGGTTGCTGATTTAAGCGATCTCAAGGCCATTCCAATCAAGTCGGCCGGTGCCGGTGCGGGTGTCGTTACCCTTGGGCAAATAGCCACGATTGAACCTTCGAGCGCGCCTGCATTCACTCGTGTAACCGCCGATGGCAAAAGTGCGGTTTTGATCAACGTCAAGCAGGCCTTGAAAGGCAATACAGTTGCTATCGTTCAGGCGGTCGACGCAAGATTGAAAGAATTGCAGATACCAAGTTCCGTCAAAGTATCTACCTATTACGATCAATCAGAACTGGTGGTCGGCGCGGCCAATGCCGTGCGCGATGCCATTCTTTTGGGCGCTCTGCTTGCAGGCATCGTGCTATTCGTGTTCCTGCGATCCGGACGGCTGATGGTCATCACCGGTCTAATGCTCCCGGCGGTTTTGGCGGCAACTTGCTTGATACTCTTCGCGCTAGGCATGAGTTTTAACATGATGACACTCGGTGGTATGGCTGCTGCGGTTGGCCTGGTTGTTGATGATGCAGTGGTTATGCTCGAACATATGATGCGCCGGATGCAGCAAAATGCAGTACGGACTCCACAGGCGTTGCTGGAAGCGGCGGCAGAAATGGGAGTTCCCCTTCTCGGATCGACAAGTGCGACTATTGTCGTATTTCTGCCGCTGGCATTCATCAGCGGAGTGACCGGAGAATTTTTCAAAGCGCTCGCGGTGACAATGGTGGCGGCGCTAGTTGTTTCATTACTCTTCGCGCGTTTCGTCATTCCCTTGATTTCTGCCTATTGGCTCCGTGACAAAGACGCGGAATCAGCAGAAAAAGCCGGGAAACTGCTCGATAAATTGCTAACAGGTTATGATCGTGCTGGTCAGAAGCTTTTTGCGCGGGCGCGAAGTTTTGTCGTTCTGACTGGAGTGATCATGGTCGCCGTGGGCTATCTGGCGTGGCTCAATGTCCCTTCGGGATTTATGCCAAAAATGGATGAAGGTGGCTTTGTGCTGGATTACAAGGCGCAGTCCGGTGCAGCGCTTGAAGACACCGATGCATTGCTCAAACGTGTGGAAAAATAATCACCTCAACTCCCGAAGTCGAAAGTTATTCTCGGCGGACGGGATTGCAATTGGGCGGCGGACTGACGGAGGCCGATCAGGGCGACTATTTTGTCCGGCTGAAAGGCGGTTCGCGGCGAAACATTGATCTCGTTATGGGCGAAATTCGGGACAGAATTAGGACCGAGGTTCCAGGGTTGGAAATAGAGTTTATCCAACTGATGGGAGATTTGATCGGCGATTTGACGGCAGTTCCGCAACCGATCGAAGTCAAGCTGTTCAGTGATGACCCGCAAGCTTTGCACAAGGCCGCTAAAACGGTCGCCGATGCCATAGGCAAGGTGCAGGGCGTGGTGGAGGTGGTCGATGGGCTGCGAGTGGCGGGTGATGCCATCGGTATCGAGGTTGATCCGGGATCGGCTGCACAATTCGGGCTCGATCCGGATAATATTGCCGCACAATTAGAGTCGGCGATAGGCGGTACCACTGCAACCCAAGTGCGCATTGGCGCGCAGCTTATTGATGTTCGTGTGCGCGCCCCGGAGGATATTCGCACCACGGTAGATCAAATTGAAAACTTACCTCTGGTAGCCCCGGATGGTAGCGCCATTCGCCTCGCAAACGTTGCCAGAGTTTCGATAGATGCTGGACAGAGGCAGCTGACACGCGAAGATCTGGCGCCGTTTATTGCGGTTACCGGCCGGCTCGACGGCCGCGATCTGGGTTCGGCCATGACCGAAATAAAACTACCGTTGCCGGCCTGAAACTGCCTGCCTCAATCCGCACCGATTATGGTGGATTGTATGCCGAACAGCAAAAGAGTTTCGCCGATCTTGCGATGGTGTTCGCGGCGGCAATGCTGCTTAGCACCTTGCTACTGACTGTTTTATTTGAGCGCGCTGGCTGGACTGCATCGGCGATGGCCACAATCTTGCTCACAGCATCGGCAGTCATCATGGGCCTATGGATTACTGGAATAGAACTGAATATTTCAGCCCTGCTCGGACTGACGATGGTGGTGGGTATGGTGGCTGAATTGATCATTTTCTTTCTTGCCGAGATCGACAAAAGTCAGCCGGTTTCCGCGGCACTGCTTCACGAAGCAGGCAAGAAGCGTTTGCGTCCCATTTTAATGTCGGCGTTGATCGCGATACTCACACTCAGCCCGCTGGCCCTTGGATTGAGTAGAGGAGCAGGTTTGCAGCAACCGCTCGCCACCGCGATAATATTCGGACTGTTCGCCGCCGTGCCGCTCGTGTTGCTCTTTCTTCCGGCCTGTCTAATCGCTCTTGAAAAGAAGGGTGGAAAGGAGGAACAGGCAACATGAAAGAAGATGAACTAGAAAGTCGTAGTAATGCCGACTCTGCTGATTTTCGATCGGCGGTCAAATTCGTGGCAGCTGCAAATCTTGCCTATTTCGGCGTCGAATTTGTCGTCGCCGTCAATATCGGATCGGTGTCGCTGTTTGCGGACAGTATCGACTTCCTCGAAGATGCATCGGTTAATCTTCTGATATTGCTGGCTATCGGCTGGTCGCTCAAGGCGCGTTCGCGATTGGGGTTTGTGTTGGGCGCGATAATTCTCGTACCTTCCTTGGCGGCGCTTTGGACCGTTTGGCTAAAGTTCAACAGTTTCGTCCCGCCTGCGGCCATTCCGCTCACTATTACGGGTGCGGGCGCCTTGCTGGTCAATCTGGTTTGCGCCATTCGTTTGTCCGTTCACCGTCATGGCAGCGGCAGTTTGAGCAAAGCAGCCTTTCTATCTGCCAGAAACGATGTCTATGCCAATGCTGCGATCATCATCGCGGGGATAATCACGCTTTTCTGGCTTTCTCCCTGGCCGGACCTGATTGTCGGACTGGGAATCGCGCTGATAAACGCCGGGGCCGCTTTTGAAATTTGGGAAGCGGCCAGGCGGGAAAATCTGGCGGAAGCGAAAAATGCGGAGCCATAAACTGGATCGATGACGCGATTTAGGAATCTTGCCGTTGATAACAGATTGCCGATGAAGCAGATATTGCTCATCGGCGGCATTGCGCTCACCATATTGCTGTTTCTATGGCTTTGGTCGGAGGTGGCCGAGGGTGAAGTCAGCGCGATAGACCAGAGTATATTATTCGCTTTCCGCAAGTCCGGAGAGTTGCAGACTATGGCGGGGCCGACATGGCTCAGACAAACCATGCTCGATGTTACGACGCTCGGCGGAACGACCGTGCTGGCTCTGGTGATTTCCGGTTCTGCCCTGTTCGTCTACATGAAGGGCGCGCACCGCATGGCCTTGGTCATTGTCGGAGCGACTGTCAGCGGCGCTTTAATGGTGACACTGCTCAAAGGCTATTTTCTGCGCCCCCGGCCAACGCTTGTCGATCATCTGGTGATCGAACACTCCGCAAGTTTTCCGAGTGGTCATGCTGCAAATTCCGCCATCGTATATTTGACAATCGCTGTTTTGTTTTCGAGAGTCGAGGACAGTTTGCGGACCCGGCTGTTCGTGCTTTCGGTCGCGCTGTTGCTGACGCTGGCGATCGGCATCTCGCGCGTGGCCCTGGGCGTGCATTGGCCGAGCGACGTATTGGCAGGATGGATGTTCGGCACCTGTTGGGCCTGCCTGTGGGCCTTGCTCGTAAAGCTCCCCATCGTGGAAGAGGAAGTTCTGGATTCCTGACAATCCGCCATTTCCCGAACATTGGGGAATTGTATTCTCCGGAACATCATCACGCAATGTGGAAGGGCCTAGCAATGATGCTGGTCGCCCGTTCAATATCGTTCAGAGGCACCGGAGCTTAAGGACAACCTGAATGACTGAAGCTGACACACGCACGATGCTCAACAAGGTTCCGCTGGTCACTTTATTTTCTGGGTGATCAAGATCATGGCGACCACGGTTGGCGAAACGGCAGCAGATTTCTTGTCGGTCGATCTCAAATTGGGCCTGGGCAATACCTCGCTGCTGGTGGGGGCGTTGCTGGTCATCACACTGATCATGCAATTCTCCGTACGCAAATATGTGCCGCCGATTTACTGGCTCGCGGTCGTATTGATCAGCATTTTCGGAACACTGGTTACAGATAACCTTGTTGATGTTTACGGAGTTGCACTAGAGACAACAACGATCATTTTCAGCATTGCCTTGGCGATCACATTTGTTGCCTGGTATGCCAGCGAGAAGACACTCTCGATCCACACGATCTTCACAACCAAACGTGAAAGCTTCTACTGGGCCGCAATTCTGTTCACTTTCGCTCTCGGGACGGCAGCAGGCGATCTTGTCGCAGAGGGAATGCAGTTGGGCTATGCAGTCTCGGCCTCCGTTTTCAGTGCGATGATAGCGCTGGTCGCATTTGCGCATCTGGTGTTCAAATTGAATGCTGTAGTGGCCTTTTGGATAGCATACGTTTTGACGCGGCCATTTGGAGCATCTTGTGGCGATTTGCTTTCACAGCCTACGAGCAATGGCGGGCTTGGGCTTGGGACAGTCGGCACAAGCGCGATTTTCCTCGCCGTAATCTTTGGTCTTGTAAGCTACTGGACTGTGAGACAACGCCCCCCTCAAACAGCTTGAATTCTGACTGGCGGCTATGCGGAAATTCCAATGCGTCTGAAACATTGGGAATTTGTATTCTCGGGGACATTAGCATGCAATCTATGGGGGCCTAATAGGTTTTCAAGCAGCCGGTTTATTGCTGCACCAACTTTGAAGGATATTTTCATGAAAACGGGCGCATAAACATTCTGCAATACGGATTGCCGCTTGCTGCGGTCGCAATGCTATCTGCTTGTGGATCATCCAAGCCGACTGATACAAATAATCAAAACAGCAATCAGATCGTGACCGTCCCAAAAATGAAACCGTGACCGCTATGACAGGTTTGCCTGCAGCGGCGGAAAATTTGGAAGCTCTGACGGAACAGGCATTCACTGCCAGCCCAGAGGAGCTTGTTTCGCTTTTCACAAAAGCGCAAGAATCCGTAGCCGGTATCTCCGGTCAACTTAGCCCTCAAGCCACCAAATCACTAGATGGCTACTTGCGGGATGCCAAGACAGCAATCGATGCCGGAAATCCCTCCGACACTGCGTTGGCTGCTGTTGAAGGCTATAAGTTGATTGTGAGCGCATATCCCCCTGATGCCAGGATACCGGCTGCGGTCAGTTTGCTCGATTATGCCGGATTTCGAATACAGGCTGATCTCAAGTCCGATCCGAAGCGCTGGGCAGATGCCCAAGAAGCCGCAAAATATGCGCACGATCAGTGGGACCAGATCAAGGACAAAGTGACTGATACTGATCTGAACAAAAGGTTCACGACTTCGCTTTCCAAGCTCGACGAATATCTATCAGTTAAAGACGACAAAATGGCGGCAAAAGCTGCTGTGACTGAACTCGATCTGGTTGATGAACTGGAAGGCTTTTTCCAGCCCGCAACGAAACCGGTTGCGCCTGACACCACCAACTAGAGGAATTCGAAATGTTGAGAAAGACAACCCTGGCCCTGGTGGCAATTTCCATGTTGGCGCTGACCGCTTGCAATACAATACACGGAGTCGGCGAAGACATTGAATCTGCTGGTGATGCCGTTAGCGACTCTGCCGAGTGAATTGCACCCTTGTCCCAAGGGATCGACCAATTAGAAGCACAAGGGTGATACGCAATGAGTATTGCAGGAATAACGGGCGCAATGCTGCTCGCAAGTACCCCGGTCAGTGGGATCGTCTCTCCGCCGTCAAATTCTGTTGATTTGGTAGCATCAACTACAAATGTCCAAGAAACTAGCCAGCTAAAAGCCCTCGACGGAACATCAGAAACCCTTGGGGCGACGCCTGTATCTGACGAACCAACCGCATTAGCGGATCCGACAATTTCTAGTGTTCCTACTGAAGCTATCGAAACAGATCCATCGATACTGAAGGCAACGGAAATACCAGATCCGGTTTCGGGGGTTGAAACCGGAAAAACGTTGCAGGATGAAAATGTTATTACCGTAACCGGTCGGATACGGACGCCAGGCGATCCCTTGCAAAATATCAACGCCGAGTCATACGCTATTACTCAGGCTATCGATGAAGCCGTGGTTGAACCATCTGCGCACGCTTATGAAAAATCTGTGCCCGAACCTGTCCGCAATGGTCTGCGAAACTTCGCCAATAACCTGCACGAACCGGCTGTTTTTGTGAATTTTCTGCTGCAACTGAAACCCGGCAAAGCGGCCGAAACTGCTGGTCGCTTTTTGGTCAATTCAACAGCCGGCGTGGCCGGGCTTTTCGATTTCGCGAAACGGAAACCGATCAACTTACCCAGACGGAAGAACGGCTTTGCTGATACGCTGGGATGTTATGGAGTCAAACCAGGGCCATTTCTATTTTTGCCGGTAATCGGGGCGACCACAGTTCGCGATTTGATCGGCGGTGGAGTAGATGCCTTCGCCATACCGATACCTGTGCCCAACTCAGCTGGAAGGACGCTCAGCCAACCGTATGTGGCCGTTCCAAGCAGCGTCGCCCGTGAACTCGACAAGCGGGTAGAGTTTGATGAGGAGTTGGAAATAATCCACAATTCAGATGATCCCTATGTCGCATCGCGCGAATATTATTTGCAAAAGCGACAGACTCAGATCGCAGGGCTGTGCGGGACCAAGAAGAACACTTCTGATCTGAAGTAAATAATCTCCACTCAAAAATGCAGATCCGTGGGCAGGCATCTAAATGTCGGAGGTTGATGCTAGAAGGAAGATGAGAATGCGGAAAATCGTGGCGTTTTCGATATTCTGCGCATCGTTGATTGGGCGATTGTCCCTTACCACGCATCAAATCGCAGAAGCTGCAGGAACAGAAAAATTTCTAGAGGATAGCGGAGCGACAGGCCAGATTTCGGTGATGTCATACAATATTAAAGGTCTTCCTTGGCCCATCGCGGCTGGCAGGAGCGCGGCGCTGGGGAAAATTGGCGAGCGTCTGGCAAAGTTGAGAGCGATGGGGACTGCCCCCACCATTGTTGTCTTACAAGAAGGTTTTATTGATGCTGCCGCAGCCATCAAGCATCAGGCGGCTATAAATATGCTGCCGCCGGACCAGCAGCGGCTTACAAGAGCAAAGTCTCCTTTCCTTCCCCCTCCAAGAGATTCACTGAGGCTTCGTCACCATTAAAGGGTGAAACCGAGGGCAAATACGCTAACAGCGGATTGCGGATTTTTCCGACTTTCCGATTGTCAAGGTTGAACAGCTTGCGTTCCCGGAATACGCATGTGCTGGATATGATTGCCTTGCAAACAAGGGCGTTCTGTTGGCCTGGATCAAAGTTCCATCTTATTCACAGCCCGTTGCCATCATCGATACGCACCTAAATTCACGGCGAGCTTCAGGCGTAAGTGACGTTCGGGCCGATGCTGCATGGACGATGCAGGCCAAAACCGTGATGCAGTTCATTCATGCGAAAATTCCCAGCAGTTCAGCCGTGATTTTTACTGGAGATTTCAACGTCGGGGATGTTCCCTCGCGTATCAATGTTATCAGGGATCAGGGCGGGTTCTTCCCGGAGGCGCGAAGCGTTACATCTTGCAGTTGCCACTGAACGGATGCGTGATGGACGACAGCTGAACGATGCTCGGTCAATCATCAAACGCGGCAAGGACTGGCAGTGGTTTCGATCAGGCGAGACAACAAACTTGAGATTGATTGAAGTGTCAGTCCCTTTTGGGGCCGAACCGGACGGCACCAGTCTGTCAGACCACTTGGGTTACATTGCGAGCTATCGTCTAGAATAGAAAACGGTCCCCATGCGAAAATCCTCGCACCAGATTCCACGTCGTACGCTTGGCATATCCGGTTCCTGATCGTCCTCACCGCTAAATATCTTCAGGTTTCGACTGGACCACCTCGCTCACTCTAACGGCTATGTAAGGCTTGCGGGTTGTGCGTGTACTGGCCGCGTTGATTTCCTAAGCCTGGTTCTTCCGATCCCGTCTCGCCGACTGTTTTACCATACCTGTTCTCATTTGCTCAATTGCTCATTCCAAACGAATGGCAGATTTTGGGACGAAGTATCGTTGGCGGCACCGTCCGCTTGTGGCTAGGTTGCTGAACGGCAGGTTTTTGGGGAGAGTGCAGCTTAGAAGACATTTGAACCAAAACACCTTAATATTAGTAACATGCCAATTTTGGATTGTAGCCCACGCTCCAACTTGTTCTTCAGGTTAGACATTCTTTGTCTAACATTTTTTGATTTGAACGGTCGAGAGAGCAAGTAGCCGAATTTTGTATATGTGACAGACTCAGTGGGAGTGCTTGGTCGTTTCGGTTTCTAATTTGCTGTCACTACGCCGATGCGCCAGATAATATTTCTCGAGGGCAAAGAATCCAGCAATGCCGGCAAAAGAGATTACTATGATCATTGGATCGCTCGCTGCCTTCATGGTCAGGAACGCCCCAAGAACAATCAAATCTAGAATGATCGCGCTTAACAAAATCCATCCTTTTGCTCCGACATCATCTTTGAGATGACGATAAACGCCCCAATGGATGATCATGTCCATGACCAGATAGAATATCGCCCCCAATGATGCTATCCGGCTCAAATCAAAGAACGCAGCCAACAGACCTGCGGCGATCACGGTGAAAACGAGCGTGTGCTTTTGAATGTCACCGGGCATTCCAAAATGGCGGTGCGGAATGAGGTTCATGTCCGTAAGCATCGCCAGCATGCGCGATACGGCAAAAACACTGGCAAGAAGCCCCGATGCAGTTGCAATGATGGCTACTGCGACCGTGAACCACACGCCGTATTCACCAAAGGCAGGACGCGCCGCCTCTGCCAGTGCATAATCTTTGGCAGCAGCAATTTCGCCAATGCTAAGCGTTGATCCCACAGCGAGTGCTACGGTCATATAGACGATCAAGCATATCCCTAAAGAGATCATGATAGCGCGTCCGACATTTTTCTCAGGTTCAACAACCTCGCCGCCGCTATTGGTGATCGTGGTGAATCCTTTGAAGGCCAATATTGCGAGGGCAATCCCGGCAATAAAGCCAGTAGGCGAAGCTGCTTCGCTTGGCGCAGTTTGCGTAAACTCGAATGTGAACCCCGACGCCCAGAGAATGGTGAAGGAAAAATCAGTATCCCTCCAATTTTCAAGATTGCGGTGATTGAGGATATCGCGCCAATAATCTTGTTACCCGCGATGTTCACGATAAATGCAAAGACGATCAGCCCTATGGCCAGTATTGGAACCAGCACAGACTCGCGGCCAATATCGAACAATTGGAGCGTGTAGGTTCCGAAAGTTCTGGCAACCAGGCTTTCGTTGATGATCATCGAGAAGGCCATCATCAAAGCAGCAGCCCCGGTGACCGTCGATGGTCCATATGATTTTTGAGGATCATAGCGATGCCGCCTGCTGACGGATATTTATTGGAAACCTTGATATAAGTGTAGGCGCTGAACCCGCTGATCACGGCCCCGATAAGGAAAGCTAGAGGGAATAGCGGTCCTGATAATTCGGCGATCTGACCCGTTAAAGCGAATATCCCCGCACCGATCATCACTCCGGTCCCCATCGCTACGGTTCCCGGCAGCGTGAGACTGTTCTTGTTATATGAGCTGCTTTGCATCTGTTTTGCCTTTGGCATTTCGAGGATCAGGATTGTGGCTGGCGCCTTGCAAACCAGAGCGTTATCAGTGGAATGACGATCCACATCAGGATGGGGACGAGGCCAATATTCGTGCCGGGGAATAAGGGCATGAGCTCGCTATATCGCCAGCCCCAACCCCATTGCGTTGGAACACCGGTCGCGATTTCTTCGATGATGGCGGTCATTCCAAGGCCGGACAGCAGATAGGTGCCGATCATGCCGGAGGTCGGGCGGTGCATCCAATGCCGGTCGCGATTCAACATCGAAACCACGGTGTATGCCAGCACTAATATCCCGGCATCGCCAATTGTGGCTCGCGTGCAGCCTAACGTGCTTTCCCAGGAGGTTGCCGAGCCAACATAGAAGAAGGGCATTTGCAGCATTTCCCAGATGAACGACGTGAAGAACCCAAACGTAGCGATGTGGACCTCTGGTTCGTTACCAAACTTCATAGCGCGATGATTTTCATTTATTGCCAACGCCGCGAAATCGCTCCGCTCGGTCTGCGAACCGGTTCATGTGCAATGCAGCTTCTATCGTCAGAGGGTGCTGTGTCGCTTCCTGTCTGGGCGAAATAAGCTCTGCCATTTCACGAACCTTGTCATAGGTCTCGGCTGGTTGATCCGCGAGCAAGGCAAGGACAATGTTTTCCAGAGCAATGACGCGAACACGAAGCTGGACGAGTTCAGTGTTGGTCATTTCCGGATCACTGGAGCCGCGTTCGTCTATTTTTGGTTGGTGCCCTCCCTCGTTATCCCAGCGAGACAGCGCCAACGGCAGATTATTCAATCGCTTTGGGTCATCATTTTTCGTCATTCCATGTTCCCGGATTTTATTGGTTGTTGGATTGCCTCATTTCGCTCGCGCAGATCATGGAGTCCCGCAACAGCGAGTGCGTTGGACAGCCGAGAGGCCGGATACTAAGGTTTGCGATCACGCAGCTCACAGCACTTTGCGGCGCAAACGCAAGGCGTTGGCGATTACCGAAACAGACGAAAGACTCATTGCTGCCGCTGCAATCATCGGACTTAGCAAGACCCCGAACCACGGATAGAGAATGCCTGCCGCAACCGGCACACCAAGCCCGTTATAGATGAACGCAAAAACAGATTCTGGCGGATATTGCCCATTGTTAGCTGACTGAGGCGGCGGGCCTTGGCGATGCCGCCCAAGTCGCCCTTCACCAAAGTGATACCAGCGCTTTCCATCGCCACATCCGTGCCTGTGCCCATCGCAATCCCGACATCTGCCTTGGCGAGAGCGGGAGCATCATTGATGCCGTCTCCTGCCATTGCGACCATTTTACCGGCCGCTTGCAGCTCGCTGATGACCCGATGTTTGTCTTCCGGTGACACATTGGCGTGGATTTCATCAATGCCAATCATCTTCCCAACAGCTTGCGCAGTAGCTTCCGCATCGCCGGTTAGCATGACGATGCGGATATTGGCTTTGTGCAGCGCTTTAATCGCGTCTGCCGTAGTCGGCTTGATCGGATCGGCGACACCGATAAGACCAGCAGGCTTGCCGTCAACGGCCACAAACATCACTGTTTGTCCCTGCGATCGGCCGTCCTGCGCTTGGCAATCAGGTCCGCGCTGGCAGCACCGAGCCGATCCATCATTTTTCATTGCCGATGGCGACGCGTTTCGTCTTCACGCGGGCTTCGACACCTTCTCCCGTCACTGACTGGAAGTCGGTTGCTGCTTCAAACGAAAGCCCCTTGTCTTTTGCACCGCTCACAATTGCGGCTGCCAGCGGATGTTCACTCGCCATTTCAATTGCGGCAACAAGGGCAAGCATTTCGTCGCCGTCAAAACCCTTTTCCGGTTCGACTGAAACCAGTTTGGGCTTGCCCTCGGTCAACGTGCCGGTTTTATCGACCACGATTGTGTCAATCTTCTCCAGAGTTTCGAGCGCTTCGGCATTCTTGATCAAAATGCCGTTCTGCGCGCCCTTCCCGGTGCCAACCATGATCGACATCGGAGTGGCAAGGCCAAGCGCACAAGGACAAGCGATGATGAGGACTGCGACTGCGTTGACCAAACCATAGGCCAGCGCCGGTTCTGGACCCCAAATCGACCATATAATGAATGTCGCAATAGCGATCAGAACCACAGCAGGCACAAAAAGGCCCGCAATCGTATCAGCAAGTTTCTGGATAGCGCACGGCTGCGCTGCGCTTCGGCGACCATCTGGACGATTTTGGCGAGAAGCGTGTCCTTACCAACGCGTTCAGCAGTCATGATAAAGCTGCCAGTCTGGTTGACGGTGCCGCCCGTAACATCATCGCCCTCGGTTTTGACAACCGGTATTGGTTCGCCCGTAATCATTGATTGATCAATCGTGCTGGACCCCTTGGCGATGGTGCCATCAACGGGAACTTTGTCGCCCGGACGAACACGCAAGCTGTCGCCGCTCTGCACCAGGTCGAGAGATATTTCCTCTTCCGAGCCATCCGCGCTGACGCGCGATGCGACTGGCGGTGCCAACTCTAGCAGTGCGCGCAACGCACTTGATGTCTGTCCGCGTGCTTTCAGCTCCAGCACTTGCCCCAGTAGTACCAGGGTCGTAATGACAGCCGCTGCTTCGTAATAGACAGCCACACCGCCATCATGGCCGCGAAATGCTTCCGGAAAAATGCTTGGAAAGAGTGTTGCGACCAGACTGAAGCCATAGGCAACCGCTACGCCAAGCCCAATCAGCGTGAACATATTGAGGTTCATGGTTTTGAGCGAGTTTACCCCGCGCACAAAAACGGCCATGCGCCCCACAGAACTACCGGTGATGCCAGCAAGAGCTGCAACCATTGCGACACTCCCGGCTCAAATAGCCCTTCAAACGGCTTGCCCGGAATAAGGTCGCCCATCGCGTAAATGAACAACGGGATGGAAAACAACGCACTGACCCAGAAGCGCTTGCGCATATCGAGATATTCGGGATCGGGGCCGGTATCGAGACTAATGGTCTCAGGTTCGAGTGCCATTCCGCAGATCGGGCAGGAACCCGGACCCTCTTGCCGGATTTCCGGATGCATCGGGCAGGTATAGATCGTGCCCGCTGGAACATTTTCTGCTGCCTCATTATGCTTCCCGGTGAGATAATGCGCGGGGTCAGCGACAAATTTGGTTTTGCATCCGGTTGAACAGAAATGATAATCCTGCCCGTCATGCTGTGCATGATGCTCGCTCTTGCTCGGATCGACATCCATGCCGCACACGGGATCTTTTACGGTCCCGACAGAAGCCTCTTTGTCTTTGCAACAGCACGATTTGGCGGCCCCGGTATCATTCTCAGACATGATTGGCACCTGCAACTTGGCGGCCTATCAAAGCGCGCAGCGGGACAACCAACAGGGCAATATACCAACCATAGAGAAAGCTACCGACCGCCCCTGCAAGAAATCCCTGCAAAGTCAGCCATTCGAAGCCCGGCAACCAAGGTGCCCAAGCTTCATGCATGTGCATGGATTGCGGTGCTAAAAGACCGAAACCAATGCAGATGAGGTAGCTGAACAACAGAAACAGGCTTAGCGTCCAGCCCCAGACAATGATTTGAGTGCGGTTTGAAACATGCGTCATTTCTAGCTCCTCTTGATGATCAGCGGTATATACTATAGGGGGGTATAGTAGAATGATGGTTTAGTGTCAAGGTTGATGCGGCCACCTCTTTCGATTGATCACGCTCCAAAATTTGGCATAAGGACAAAATGACAGACAAATTCACCAAAGAAATCGTGCGGATGCGAAAGATCGAAGGTCAGGCACGCGGAATAGCTAAAATGATGGAAGATGATCGCTATTGTATCGATATCCTCCAGCAATTCTCCGCAATGGAAGCCGCCCTGCGCTCTACCAAAATGAAAATTCTGGAGATCCACACCAATCATTGCGTCGAGGAAGCCCTGACTTCCGGTAGCAAGGCTGACCAAAAGAGAAAATTGCCGAGTTGGTGAACTTGTTCGGCAAGATGGGAAAATAGGCGGCCCGAAGCCTCGTAAAGCGAAGCTCCGAGCCGATTATATGCTTATTCGGGTGCGTCTTTCTTGGGCTCCATCTTGCTATGATCCATCTTCGAATGGTCCATAGCTGGTTGCGCTTTGTCACTCGCATCCGGGGCTGACATTTTTGAGTGATCCATTTTGCTATGGTCCATCTTCGAGTGATCCATCATCTGGCAGGACATTTTGCCATCGGCACCCTTCATCATCATGCCGTCCATCGCTTTGCCGTCCTTCATCATTCGGCATTTCTGATCGGAGGATGCGTCGGCTTTATGTTCATGAGCGAGTGCAGATCCTCCATAAAGGAGAACGAGGGCTCCGAGTACAGTTGCCATTTTTTCATCATAATTCCTTTCTTGTTACATTACCCTAATTGTACGAGGCAAAACAGTGGGGCCATTGCTACCAAAAGCAATGACCTTATAAGGCTGCGTTTCATTCTGATATTCCATGCCCGGCGAACCGACCGGCATTCCCGCGACCGCGAGACCTCTGATATTGGCCGGCTTCTCGCGCAGCAATCCTGCGATTTCCTTGGCTGGAACATGACCCTCGATTACATAGCCCTCGACAATCATGGTGTGGCAGGATCTAAGGGTTTTTGGAATTACGTTCGCATCTTTCACGGCGGTCATGTTCTGAGTGTCTCGGATTTCAACGCCCTGCTTCATGTTGGCCTCAATATGCTCCGCCCACTTCTCGCAGCAGCCACACCCTGGATCACGGTACATAACATAGGGCGAGGCCTGAGCGGCGGTTGTACAGGCAGCAAGGGTGGTGAACAGAGCTGCCGCCGCCCAGCGCTTCGATACGGAATGTCTAATTTTTCTAACATTTAAAAACTCCATTAAAATAGTTTGCGTTTTGTAGCTACCATCCAACAAACTCAAAAATTCATATGATTCATGCCGCCATGCATGAATGTGCCGCCCAGAAATGCTTGTACAAGCACGCCGATCGTCAATAGTGCTAACAAGATGCCGAATATTCTTTCCTCGCTGCGACCATGGTGAAAGCGGCTCAGTCCGGCCCATGCCAGTAGCACTGCTCCGATTGCGACGGTCATACCGAGATAGCGATGCGTGGTGAGGATAAGGTTGCGGTCATAAAGATAGAAGCCGCCCGCAAACCAGCCCAAAAAGGCGGCTGCAACCGCTCCCAGCGCCCCGATCACGAGCATGATCCGCGCTGCTGAACGCCAGTCAGGCTTATTGCGCGCAACACCAAACGCTTCGGCTGCAAACGCGGCGACGATCATGGCGATTGGAAAATGGATCACCACGATATGCAATTTGCCAAGCCAGATGAACAAACGCTCGCCAAAGCTCTTATTGCTATTATCTTCTGCTTCGTCATGCGCCATCATGCCGCCATGATCATCACTTATCCCGCCCATATGGTCACTTTCGGGCGCGGCAGGAGCGGAGCCATCGGGCATCATCGGCATGGTTCCCTCATCCATCATGCCCTGCATTTCGGCACTTTGTGCGACGTCGCTTCCCATTGCTTCCTTATGATGCTGGTCGCTCGTTCCGGGGCCAGCGCCCATCTCGGTCGGATCACCATGTGCAAGTACTGGCCCGCTAAATGAGGCTAGTGCGAAAGCAATGCACAGCGTTAAAGTACGGAATCTCTGTGTCAGCATCTCAACCCACCTGATCCAAAATCGATTATTTTGTTGCTAATAATAGTGGCAATCTTGCGATGTGGTTTCCAACCATAGTCTCCGGGTGCGCTTAGGGGGGGCGCACCCGGAGTATCGGTTGCGACCCGATCACTTTACCTGGAATGCATATTTTCCGCTGACAACTTCCTTGTCGTCGCCCGATGCCATCCAGCGCAGTTCATAAGCGCCGGCCGTAAGAGGTTTCTTCATCATCACCATGACGGACTTGCCGTCTTTGCCCATCATCACCGAAATTGGCATCTTCATCGGGGCGTGCCCGGCCATACCCGGCATAGATGTCATCATTAGCTGCATACGGGTGTTTGCAGGCATGACCTTCTCATCAAAGACCAGATCAAGTTTATTTGTTGGTGCGACCGTGGCATTGGCCGACGGTTTTGCCGTAACTAGACTAGGGTGTGCGAAAAGCGGTGTTGCAGCGAGCGATGCGGCGGCGGCGAGGCTAAAGCCAACAAATTTAATCTTGTACATTTTTCAATTCCTTCAAGCGTTTCTAACCATCAATACGCAGCAACATTGCCCACCCCTCAAAATAATTTTGAGGGCAAAGCGGTCGAGCTTGCGTATTAGTTGGCAGATCACTCAAACAGGAGCATGATTATGCCGCTATCTGACAACAAACTAGATGAGATGCTTGCCAGCCTGAACTCTGCTTTACCCCAGGCAGCTTTGGAAATCGACGATGGATTTGAAAACAATGTCTGGCTTCGTATTGGTGAAATAAACAGCCGCCGCCTTTCGCGTCAGAAAAGTCTGTTGACGGCACTGATCGTCGTGACCGCGCTTGGAGCGGGAATTGGAACGGGCGAACAGCCCGCAATGGCCAACATCAATAGCAATCCATTAATGGGGGGCGTGGATTACTCGCCGGCAAGCCTTCTCCACGTGTCACAATGATATTGGCAAATTCATGAAAATCGGACCCGTACAAATCATCCTGCTTATCCTGCTGGCGCTCGGTGCGGGCTGGATAGGCTCATTAGGCGCGAAACATTGGAGCCAGAGCGGCGGTCAAAATTCTGGCATGCACAGCTTTGTTCATGAGGAGCTTGATCTCGATAGCGCACAGCAAGCACAGCTAGAAATTCTCGAAAATGATTTTGTGATCAGAAGACAAGCTTTGGAGCTGGCGCTCAGATCTTCAAATGCCGACCTTGCAGCCGCCATCGAAGAAGAACATCAATATGGCCCTAAAGTTGCAGCGGCGATTGAGGCTGTGCATAAGCATATGGGCCTTTTGCAAAAGGCTACTGTTGAGCATCTCTTCGCCATGCGAATGCTGTTGAAGCCCGGTCAACAAAAGGCCTTTGACAAGCGGGTATCAACTTCGCTCACCGCCGGGTCTTGAGTGCAGAAATCACAGCCTAACCCGCAAGTTCCGGATAGTGTGCTCATCGCAGAGGCTGCAAAAGGCAGCAAAGCAGCCTTCAATACTGTTATGATCCAGCAGGCACCCCGGCTCCACAACATCGCGCTCAGGTTGATGGGCAACAAATCCGATGCAGAAGACGCTGTCCAGGAGGCACTAGCTGCCGCCTGGTTTAAGCTTGCCAGTTTTGATCTGTCGCGGCCCATTTCTCCGTGGCTCACTCGTATCACGGTCAACAAATGCCGTGACCTTTTGCGCAAACGCCGGATCAGGCAGTTTTTCGAGTTTCACAGCGACAACGAAGCTGACTTGACGATAGCTGACGATACACCCGACCCAAGTGCAGAGTTGCAGGCCCGACAAGCTCTTGAATTCATGCAAAGAGAGATCACTCGCCTGCCAACAGCTCTGCGCGAGCCCTTCGTTCTGGTCACTTTTGGCGAGAACAGCCAGGCCGAAGCCGCGCATATTCTCGGAATATCAGAGAAAGCCGTCGAAACGCGGATTTATCGTGCCCGCAACCGCCTGCGAGAAATTTCTAGAAAACTTGAGGGGTGATCTTCTGGCCTGCGTAATGAAAAGTAACGATTGCATGTTCTGGAGTTAAAAATGATTGAATTTGATCGGCGGCACTTGCTGTCTGGAACCCTTTCGGTGAGCGGTGCGCTGGGCGCATCGGCGCTATTCCCCAGCTGGGCAAGGGCCGCGTCGTCATTGCCCAAGGGCCGCAAAGGCCTTGATGAGCTGAGCGGAGACCAAATCGATCTTGTCATCGGGAATGCCAATTTTGCAGTTGAAGGCAGAAGCGCACAATCCATCGCGATCAATGGCACTATTCCGGGGCCACTAATCCGCTTGAAAGAAGGCCAGAACGTCAGGCTGTCGGTCACCAACAATCTGGATGAAGACAGTTCAATCCACTGGCATGGTCTGCTGGTCCCCTTCCAGTTTGACGGGGTGCCCGGCGTAAGCTTTCCCGGCATCAAACCTGGCGAGACTTTTCACTACCAGTTTCCAATACGCCAATCCGGAACCTACTGGTATCATAGCCATTCAGGTACTCAGGAACAGGACGGGCATTACGGTCCGATCATTGTTGAGCCAGCGGGCGAGGATCCAGTCGCCTTCGACCGAGAATATATGGTGGTTCTGTCTGATTGGTCGCCGCTGGGCGGACACATGATCATGAAAAAGCTTAAGCAACAATCTGACTACTTTAATTATGAAAAGCAGACCTTCGCCAGCCTTTTGGCAGGCAAAGGGCAAACGCTAGAGCAACGCTTAAAATGGGGCAAGATGAGGATGTCGGCAGCCGACATCAGCGACGTAACCGGATCAACCTATTCATATATGATCAACGGTCATGGTCCACAGGAAAACTGGACAGGGCTTTTTCGGCCCGGCGAACGTGTGCGTTTGCGGATCGTAAATGCCTCGGCGATGTCAATATTCAACGTCAGGATACCGGGACTGAAACTCGAAGTCGTCCAGGCTGATGGTCAAAATGTTGTACCTGTGCAAACTGACGAATTGCAGATTTCCGTCGCCGAGACATATGATGTCATTGTGACGCCTACGGAAAACAAGGCATTCAACATCATCGGGGAGGCGGTGGACCGCTCAGGCATGGCCCGCGCAACCTTGGCACCCGCTGCCGGCATGGTCGCGGCGCTGCCAGCACTTCGCGTACGGCCAACCCTGACAATGAAAGACATGGGCATGGGAGCAATGGGAGCGAAAACCGCTCCTATGGCGGATGACAAGCCAATGGACCATGCTGCAATGGGTCACGGCACCGAGGCGCCTGGAAGTATGGATATGGCTGGGATTGATATGCCCGGTATGGATATGGGCGGAAGCACAGAAATGAGCGGAATGGACATGAGCGGCAATGCCGCGCCCATGAATATGCGCGATACCCGCAAACTGCCGCCAAAATCAGGGACCGGACCAGGAGTGGCCACCGTCGCGCCGATGCCAGTCGACCGGATTGGTGATCGCGGATTGGGTCTTGATGATGTGAAGCATGATGTGCTGGTCTATACCGACCTTATCGCGCTTGAGCCTAGCAAGGATCCGCGCACGCCATCCAGAGAGCTGGAAATTCATCTCACTTCAAACATGGAACGTTATATGTGGTCGCTCAACGGGAATAAATTTTCCGCCGTCACCGACGATCCGATCCGCTTCTCGCGTAATGAGCGGGTGAGGGTTAAGCTGGTGAATGATACGATGATGGCACATCCTATCCATCTACACGGTCATTTTTTCGAGCTTGTAAACGGACAGTCCAACCAACCCCGTAAACACACGGTCAATGTTCTCCCCGGTGGTTTTGTTCAATTCGACCTCACAGCCGACGAGCCCGGTGACTGGGCGTTTCATTGCCATTTGCTGTACCATATGGAGGCGGGAATGTTTCAAGTCGTAACCGTTCGTCCTCTGGATGGAGAGGCGGCATGAAATATATCGCAGCAATTGCACTTTTAAGCGTATCCGCACCAGTTCTAGCGCAACATCAGGGCCATGACATGCAAATGCCGATGGCCGAACCGGATAAAGCCGAGACCGCTCCGCAAGCGCTTACAAAGAAGCCCCCGACAGAAGATAATGCCACATCGGAAAACTCGCCGGAAACCAGCGGGCAGCAACCGATGGTGATGGATCATGGCCAGATGGCGGGTTCCGACAGCAACACTATGGATTCCATGGATGGAATGGGCACCGACATGGGTTCGATGCAAGATATGCCGCCTATGAACCAGCCGCCGCCTGAAGCATTTTTGGGCCCCGATCACGCAGCGGACAAGTTTTACGGTACGGAGAATATGGCACCCGTGCGTGAGGAACTGGCAAAGCTTGGCGCATCAACCTTTTCGAAAATCCTGGTGGAACGCGCCGAAACACGGATCACCAATGGCAAGGACGGCTATGCCTGGGATGTTACAGCTTGGACTGGTGGTGACATCGACAAGCTGTGGATGAAGAGCGAAGGCGAAGGTGCTTATGGGCAGAAAATAGAAAAAGTGGAAGTGCAAGCTCTCTGGAGTCACGCAATCGCTCCCTATTTCGATTTTCAGGCGGGTGTTCGTACTGATTTTGCGCCCGTTTCCAGAAGTTATCTCGCGGTCGGTGTCCTTGGACTCGCACCGTACCGGTTCGAGGTTGATACGGCGGCATTTCTCTCGGACAAGGGTGATCTCACAGCCCGGTTTCAGGGCACTTACGATCAATTCATCACACAGCGCATCATTTTTCAGCCGCGTTTGGAAGCCAATTTCGCGCTTCAGGATATCCGCGAAACAGGAACCGGCGCGGGTATCAGCGATATCGGAGTTGGCGCACGATTGCGATATGAGGTCGCCCGGGAATTTGCGCCATATATCGGCGTCGAATGGAACAACCAGTTAGGGCGCACGGCGCGTTTCACAAGAACTGCTGGAGGAGACCCTAGTAGCCTCAACTTCTTGATTGGTATAAGGGCTTGGTTTTAAACAATGTATCACGCCTACGGCGAGATTAGGGTTTGCCTTCGGCGAAGGTATGTTCCCCAGAACCCCGTATGGCGCGAAAGCATAATAGTTTTGACATCGAATTTTCGACACAAGCAAGGAGAAGCTAAAATGAGCAGCTATACGCGCTTTATCGTTATGATTTTGACATCAACTCTGGCGATGTTTGGACTGATGTATCTCAACACATACGCGCTTGAGCATGTCTATTTCAGCGAGACACGCACTTGGATGGCTCTCTATATGGGCGCAGCAATGGCAATTATAATGCTGATCTTTATGCTTGGAATGTATCAGGATAAGCGCAAGAATTTTATGATCCTAGGCGGTGCAGCTATAATTTTTGCCGGTTCGCTATTTCTCGTTAGGTCGCAGGACACGATTTCCGATCAGGCTTGGCAAAAAGCGATGATCCCCCATCATAGTATTGCCATATTGACGAGTGAGCGTGCCAATATCGAAGACAAGCGGGTGCGCGAGTTGGCCGATGGTATTATCAAGGCGCAGCGCAAGGAGATCAAAGAAATGGAATGGTTGATCAAGGATATTGATCAAAATGGCAAGGCAACGACAGATGCAGAAGCTGCGGCGCGGCCCGTTCCAAAATTCGAAGGCGCACTCAATCTGAGTGACAAACGTTAACGCCTGAGTATGCGGAAAACCCGCTCTTTTTGAATCTCCCGCCAATAGCGAGCGAATCGTGCTTGTCGAGATGCGGTTGCTAATAGTCTGGAAGCCCCATTAAATCATGCGCCAATGTGCCAGAATATATTCTATCCTTTTATCCGTTCTGGCTTTGGTCGCCATTTGCTCACCGATCGCCGCGCAGACGAAGAAGGCCGAAGTTGAAACGCTGTGGCGATTGCTGGATTATATTGCGGTCGATTATCCCGGCGCAGTCGATAAAGGTAAAGTGATAAACGAAGCAGAATATTCCGAGATGGAAGAGTTTTCGGGAACGGTTGTTGACGGATTGGCGAAACTGCCCCCAAAATCGAGTCGTGCCGCGCTGATTGTAAAAAGTAACGAGCTCAATACAGCCATTGACAACAAAGTATCTCCAGAATTGGTGGCGCGGCAAGCACGTTTGCTGGCAACCGATCTGCTCCGCAGCTATCCTGTTCCGCTTGCCCCCAAAACTGCACCGAATGTGCAAAACGGCAAACAGCTATATGCTCAAAATTGTGCCAGTTGCCACGGCATGTCCGGTAATGGACAAGGGCCGGATGCAGGGCAGCTCAACCCCGCCCCGATAGCTTTTACTGATGTTGAGCGAGCAAGAGAACGCAGCCTGTTCGCACTTTATCAGGTTATTGGTCAGGGACTTGACGGGACGGCAATGCAGAGTTTTGCCGATTTGCCTGCCCAGGACCGTTGGGATATGGCTGCATATGCGGGCAGCTTTGCATTCAAAGAGGCATCCACGGGGCAAGAGCTTTGGAAAAACGATGCTTCAATTCGCGCTCTTTTTCCCGATCTCGCAGCTTTGGCAAGTATGACTCCAGCCAATCTTGGAAAGCAGATCGGACCAGAAAGAGCAGACGCGGTGATGGCATTCCTGCGGAACCACCCGGAAGTCGTTGGGACTGCCTCCAGCGGTTCGTTGGCGTTATCGCGGACCAAACTGAAGGAAAGTCTTGCTGCCTATCAGGCAGGCAGAAAAGACGAAGCAGAAGCTCTCGCGCTATCGGCCTATCTAGACGGTTTTGAGCCTCTTGAACCTGCACTGGCCTCCCGGGATTCAACTTTACTGAAAGCTATCGAGCGCGCGATGGGCGCGGTTCGAGTCGCCATTAACGATGACCAGCCCGTAGCGGAGGTTGAGAACCGGATCCGCGTTCTTGACGGTCTGTTTTCAAAAGCGGAGTCTGTTCTGGACGCCGGGCAAGCCAGTCAAGCGTCCGCTTTCGTGGGAGCTTTTACAATATTGCTGCGCGAAGGGCTGGAGGCGATGTTAATTATAGTTGCTATGATTGCTTTTCTACGTAAGGCCGAGCGCTCCGATGTCATGCCATATGTCCATGGAGGATGGATCGCCGCGCTTCTGGCAGGCGGCGCGACATGGTTCGCTGCGACCTATCTCATAGGCATTAGCGGAGCGAGCCGAGAGTTGACGGAAGGTTTTGGTTCTTTGTTTGCAGCCGTCATCCTGCTTTTTGTGGGCTTGTGGATGCACGGCAAGTCACGCGCAGATGAATGGCAGCGCTATATCCGTGAGAAAATGAGCAAAGCATTATCACGAGGGTCTGCATGGTTTCTCTTTGGGCTGGCATTCATTGTCGTTTACCGGGAAGTCTTTGAGACAATATTGTTTTTGCCGCGCTCTGGACTGCTGACAATGGTATGACCATTCTCGCTGGTTCGGGAGCCGCGATACTGTTGCTGTCGGTCATTGCCTGGGCCATGTTACGATACAGCCGGAAGTTACCGATAGGTAAGTTCTTCGCCTATAGCTCTGCGTTGATGGTCGTTCTTACTGTTATTCTCACTGGCAAGGGAATTGCGGCGTTGCAGGAGGCTGGCCTGATGAGCGTGACCCCGCTTGCTGATTTTCCGCAAGTTTCCATGTTGGGAATTTTCCCTGCGGTTCAGTCTCTTATCGCTCAGGTTTTGGTAATTGCAGTCATAGCGGCCGGGTATTGGTACAATGCTAGAAAGAGTTGCTCTTCGTGATTTCTAATGACATCGGAACCGATCAAAGTTCACAAAAGTTGATGATATTACATATCTAAGTGCATGAAATATTAGGAATGTTATTCAAAAGCACTTGATGAACTACCAAGATAATGTATTGGGCGGAGCCATGAATGAACGCAGCGGCATAAACAGTAACACGTCAGGGCTCTTTCGCCTGATGGCGGTTTTGCTCGTTCTGATTATGTCGAGCATGACTGTCGCCGAAGCAGCTGAATGCGCCAGCGAACCACAAAACGCCGAACTGATGTTGGTTTCCGACGCCGGGCACTCGGATGAAGCCCCTTCGGATAATGACGCCGGTAAACATGGAATCTGTCCGCATGGTCATTGCCATAACGGCAGCGTCACCGCTGCACGGTTGGCAGGCTTTGACGGATCAGTGGATCTGGTAAGATCCAGCTTCAGCAGCAATGCCGATCAATTTGCGCTGTCTGCGCATTCATCCCGTTTAAAACGACCACCTCGCGTCTGAACTAATTCTGACTTGCGCCAGACTTATGGCGTTATTTCAATTAGTTAAGCGAGGATTTCTCAGAAATGTTGAAGAAAATGGCGCGTCTGCGCCTCTGTGCGGCAATGATATTTGCCGCGAGCCCTGCCACTGCCGCTCTGGCGGAGGATCAGAGTGTTAGTTTAAACGAGGCCTTAGTGCGCGCTGGAGCTGAATCGCCTGCCGTGCAAATTTCCCAAGCAGAGATTGATATCGCGCGCGGGAACCAAAACAAGCGAGCCTCGGACCAAATCCCGAGGTCTCGGTAGACGTTGAAAACGTCGCCGGGAGCGGCGTTTTCAAAGGCCTGCGTTCAACCGAATATACCGTTTCTGTTGGGCAGCGATTGGAGCTCGGCGGTAAACGCGGTGCCAGAACACGTGCGGCGCGAGCGCAGACAAGCCTCGCAGAGATTGAAGCTGCGATTTCTCAGGCCGAATTGGCCAGCTCCGTGCGTCTGGCATATACAGAAGCAGTTGCCGCTCAGAGCCGCGTTGGCTTTGCAACGCGCGTCCTCGGACGCAACCGGGAACTGGCAAGGATTGCCAGAATCCTCGTTGAAACTGGCCGTGACCCGCCGCTCAGAGCATTGCGCGCTGACGCCGCGCTTGGCGAAGCGCAAGCAGCGCTGGAAGCCGCAAGGGCAGAGGAATATTCCGCCAGACTATTACTTGCATCGCTTTGGGGCTCGCAAACACCACCTCAGGAAGTTGAGCCGGTCTGGCTAAGTAGCGGTGACGTAGAATTTGAAGCCGACCTGTCCCAATCCCTACAGATCAAAGCCGTGGAAGCGAACCGGGACGCTGCCAGTGCCATTGTCACGCGCGAACGCGCAAATGCTGTTCCGGATCTAACGTTAAGCGGCGGCGCCAGACGTTTTGAAGAAAGCGGAGATACTGCGTTTATCGTGGGCGCTTCGATTGCCATACCGTTTGGAAATCGCAACCAGGGCGGCATTCAGGCGGCAGAAGCAAGCGTTCGCGGAGCTGAGGCACGGCGCGCGTTGCGTTTGGTAGAGATCAACCGGGAATATAATATTGCCAGCAATCAACTGGAGGCAACGCAAAGCCGTGTGGAAACTCTGGAAAGCCAGACACTGCCCCAGGCTGAGGAAGCTTCAAGACTGGCCCAACTGGGATATCAATACGGGAAATTTACCCTGCTGGATGTCCTGGACGCTGCAGCAGCAAGAGACACGGCTGAACTCGGCCTGCTGGAAGCAAAGGTCGCACGAGCGGAAGCAGTGATAACGCTTCTGAGATTGGCTGCCAAATAGATGAGAAAACTGGAAACAGATCACATCATAATATTGGCTGGCATCTTCATCATGCTGACAGTTCTAACCGGCCTGTTCATGCTGACGTCGATCGCAATAGCGGTGCCGGATTGCGTCACTACAGAAACCAGTATTTCCGGTGACAGCGCGCCTCCACAAAACCAGAGTTTGACTGCGGGACGGTCACAAAATTCGAGCAGGGATATATAAAATGAACAACAGAAAATGGATCATAATCGCTGGCCTAGCCATCGCGTTTGCGGTTGTGCTGGGAGTAATTTTCAATGGCTCAACCGGCGGTAGCGCGGAAAATCAGGCGCTGCCAACACCATAGAAGAAAATCATTCCGAAGAAGAGGGCGTTGTCGAAATGACAGAAGAACAGCTGCGCGCCTCTGAAATCGGAATATTCGATGTGGCTCCAAGTTCGCTTGATGCCGAGATTATTGCGCAGGGTAGTGTTGCACCGTCTCCTCAAGGGCAGGCCATATTGAGTGCCGGCGCTGAAGGCAGGGTCACGAGCATCAAAAAGAGGTTGGGAGATGCAGTTCAGCGCGGCGAGACAGTGGCTACCATAGAGAGCCGCGAAGCCGCCGCAATTAGTTCCGAGGTTACATCGGCAGCTTCTCGGGCCGCGCTTGCCCGGTCGCAGATGAACCGGGAGCAGCGCCTCTTCGATGAGAAAATCACCGCACGGGCAGATCTTGAAACGGCGAGAGCAGAAAATCAACAGGCTGCCGCAGAAGCAAGACGGGCAAGCCAGGCGGCCATTGCGTCAGGTGTCAGCGGACGCTTTATTGCTGTGCGCTCACCGATTGGCGGCCGGATAACGTCAAGCCCGGCAATTCTGGGCTCCTACGTGACCGCCCAGGATGAGCTTTTCCGTATCGCCAATCCGAACCTTATTCAAATTGAGGCGGCAGTTCCTGCGGAAGATGCGCGCAAGATCAGCACTGGAGCAGCGGCAACGGTCGAAACGCCCGAGGGTGAAATCTCCGCTCGGGTATTGGCGGTTACGCCAGCTGCCGATCCGGAAAACAGAGCGGCCATTGTCGTGCTTGCCCCTGCTTCAGGCGCCAGACTCGTCCCCGGAGAATATGTGCGAGTGCGGATACTTCAGCAGGCGACAAGCGCTCAGTCTACGGCATTGATTGTTCCCGCAGAGGCTGTCCAATCCGTCGAAGGACGCAACGTCGTGTTTGTAAAGACCAAATCTGGTTTCCGTGCACGGCCCGTTACGACCGGAGCAAAGAGCGGCGGTAGAATCGAGATTGTCGACGGTCTCAAGGCCGGTGAACAAATCGCCGGTAAAAATGCCTTTCTCCTGAAATCTGAACTTGGCCGCGGCGAAGCAGAACATTGATTAATACATCCCCATTGGAGCAACGGCTATGATTGCACGTCTCGTCGAAATGTCCGTCCGCAATCGGTATCTTACCGTATTGTTTCTTGCTGCAGTCGCGGCACTCGGAGTCTATAATCTGGTTAATCTGCCAATTGATGCTGTCCCTGACATCACCAACAATCAGGTCCAGATCAACACTGTCGATCCCACCCTGTCGCCGCTCGATATTGAACGCCTGGTGACTTATCCGGTTGAAACATCGCTCGCGGGCATTCCAGGACTGCAGACGACCCGTTCCATCTCCCGGAACGGCTTTTCGCAGGTTACGGCAATATTTGACGATAGCGCCGACGTCTATTTTGCTCGTCAACAGGTGGCCGAACGACTGACCACTGTTCGCAACAGCCTGCCAGCCACGGCCGAGCCGGCAATGGGACCGGTATCGACGGGTCTTGGCGAGGTTTTGATGTGGACGGTCAGCTATGAGCCGTTCCAAAAAGAAAGACTTCGGGCGGTCCTGGCTGGCAATCTGATGGCTCTTATCTGACCCCTGAAGGTGAACGCTTGAACGATGAAGTCTCGAAGGCGGCGTATCTGCGCACGCTCCAGGACTGGGTAATCGGACCACAATTGCGCAATGTTCAAGGAATTGCCGGTGTCGACTCGATTGGCGGTTATGCCAAACAATTTGTTGTTACCCCCTCGGCGGCTCGGCTTTCTTCCTACGGTATCGGTTTTGACGATCTTTCCGAAGCGCTGGGAAGGGTCAATCTTTCTGTTGGCGCAAACTTTGTTGAACGCGGCGGAGAGGCATTTCTGGTGCGGGCAGACGCACGACTCAAATCACTGGAAGAAATTGAAAATTCGATCATCGCGAGACGCGAAGGCATTCCCGTTCGCGTCCGTGACGTTGCATCTGTAAGCAATGGCGGCGATTTGCGAACCGGCGCGGCAACCGAGAACGGCGAAGAAGTCGTTGTCGGAACCGCATTGATGTTGCTTGGCGAAAATAGCCGTGCGGTTGCCGCTGCAACCGGTGATCGGCTTGCAGAGATCGTCAAGACAATGCCCCCTAACATAAAATTGGAAGTCGTTCTGGACCGTTCGAAACTGGTCAATGCGACTATCAGCACGGTTGAAAAAACCTGACCGAAGGAGCTTTGTTGGTTATCGTCGCGCTATTTCTGCTCTTGGGCAATTTCAGAGCAGCCCTGATTACCGCGCTCGTCATTCCCGTTTCCTTTGTGATGATGGCCATCGGGATGAATCGATTTGGCGTATCGGGAAATCTCATGAGCCTGGGCGCTCTTGATTTCGGCTTGATCGTTGATGGCAGCGTTATCATCGTGGAAAATTTTCTGCGCCGGATGGCAGGCCGGCAACATGACGAAGGACGACTTCTGTCTCTAGGCGAACGACTGGAAGAAGTGATCGCATCAACAAGAGAAATGATCAGGCCTTCGCTATTTGGCCAGGCGATAATTTTGCTGGTTTTCGTGCCTTTGCTGACTTTTCAGGGTGTTGAAGGAAAAACCTTCTCGCCGATGGCCATCACCGTAATGCTTGCGCTTATATCGGCGTTTATTCTCTCACTGACCTTGGTCCCGGCATTATTGGCTCTGCTGATAAGCGGCCGCGTTTCTGAAAAAGAGGTTCGGATGGTGAGCTGGAGCAAAAGCAAATACGAACCGGCATTACGAAAAGCACTGAAATGGCCCGGACGGCAACCTTGGCAGGGCTCGCCGTATTTGGACTGTCTATCGGCATATTCGGCTTTCTCGGTAGCGAGTTCATGCCGCAGCTGGACGAACAGGATCTGTCCCTTCAATCGATCCGAATACCGTCCACGTCGCTGGATCAGTCCGTTTCAATGCAAAAACAGATCGAGCGGGAGATTTCCAAATTTCCACAAGTCCGCTTCATGTATTCAAAACCGGAACAGCTGAAGTGGCCAGCGATCCCATGCCGGTCAATATTTCCGATGCATTTATCATTTTGCGTCCGAAAGATGAATGGCCCGACCCGGCGCTTTCAAAGACAGAGTTGGTGGAACAAATGGAAGCGAAATTAGCCAATCTCATTGGCCAGAACTACGAGTTCAGTCAGCCTATTGAGATGCGCTTCAATGAGTTGATAGCCGGTGTGCGAGGAGATGTTGCCGTCAAGGTATTTGGCGACGATCTCGAACAGCTGTCGGCCACTGCCAATCAGCTTGCGACCGTTTTTCGGGTATTGAAGGTTCTGCGGATGTCCGCGTCGAGCAAACCGAGGGCTTCCCGACATTGGACGTGCAGTTCGATAATTCGGCAATTGCAGCCCATGGTTTCACCGTTGATGAAGTCGCCGCAACCGTCAGCGCCGCATTGGGCGGCGCGGAAAGCGGGCTCGTATTTCAAGGCGACCGCCGGTTTGATATTGTAGTGCGGCTACCCGGCGAAGTGCGAAATGATATCGACGCTATCGGAGCGCTTCCGGTTATTTTGCCAGAGAATGGTTTCGGGAAAAGATCGTCGGTTCCACTCAGATCCTTGGCTACCCTGAAAGAAACCGAAGGACTAAATCAGATAAGCCGGGAAAACGGACAGCGGCGCGTTGTTGTGCAGCTCAATGTTCGAGGCCGCGATGTGGGTTCCTTTGTGAACGAAGCGAAGTCCCAAATTGAGCGCGATGTTGCTCTGCCATCAGGAGTCATCCTCGAATGGGGCGGGCAATTTGAAAGCCTGCAGGCCGCTCAGGCAAGGATCAATCTTGTTGTTCCTGTCGTTGCGCTGTTGATCTTTGGCCTGCTGGTCATGGCTCTCGGTAACTTCCGTATGGCTGCCGCAGTATTTGTCACAGTCCCTCTGGGAATTGCTGGCGGGATATTCTCGCTTGCCATAACGGGCCTGCCATTTTCTATCTCGGTTGCGGTCGGCTTCATTGTTCTTGCCGGGGTGGCAGTGCTCAATGGGCTTGTCATGATGACTAGCATCCAGGCGCGCCTTGAATCGGGCGTAGAACTTGTTGAGGCCATCTACTCCGGTGCAGTCGAACGCTACAGGTCCATTCTAATGACAGCCATCGTGCCGTCATTGGGTTTTGTTCCGATGGCTATTGCGACTGGCACTGGTGCAGAAGTGCAAAAGCCGCTGGCAATCGTAGTTATCGGCGGTTTGATCACGGCGACGATATTGACCTTATTCGTTTTGCCTGCGGTGACACGGTTGATGCTTGAGCGCCAATTTCCCGATTTGAAGCCCCATTTCAAGCGATTCACGCCCTCTCTGGACAAGTTTCCCATCCTGCAACGTTTCCGTCCAAAGCCAGAATAGTAAGGAGTGCATAATGCAAAAGACGCAACAAATATCGCTCATGCGGATTTATACCGACGAAGCCGCAATGCATGGGGACGAGACGGTTGTTACCACTATCATTGCTCGGGCGAGGTCTTATGGTCTTCGCGGAGGCACCGTCCTGAAAGGCATATTGGGGTTCTCTTCGTCTTCCATTGTTCATGAACATCACGCGTTCGGAATTGGCGATAACCCGCCGGTGGTGATCGAAATAATCGATGCCCGGGCACGACTGGAAGATTTCTACACTCAGCTAGACGATCTGCGAGGGATCGGGCTAGTCAGCCTCGAAAAGGTTGATGTTCTCACGCGAGCGGCAGAACAGAAATGACCGATGAGCACAGCAAGCATTCGGAAAATTCGGATCACTCGCACGGAGGGCAAATCGACAGGCTGCTCGGTGGCCGTGCAGAAATGGTTTTTGCAGGTCTCTGCGGTGCAACCCTTCTTGCCGGATGGCTGGGACCCAAAATCAATCTTCTGCCGGCGAGTATTGGGTTCTGGTTTTGGTGGTGGCCTATTTTTTGGCGGCTATTATACGATATTGGAAGCCTTCGAAAAGATCAGGCGTCGAAAATTTGAAATAGATTTTCTCATGATCGTTGCCGCCGGCGGGGCGGCGTGGCTCGGGGCATGGGCAGAGGGAGCATTTCTATTATTCCTGTTCAGCATCGGCCATGCACTTGAAAATTATGCAATGGCCCGCGCGCGCAATGCCATATCCGCACTGTCTGAACTAGCTCCCGAGGATGCCGTGGTCCGCAGGGATGGAGAGGAATTGCGATTGCCCGTGGCCGAGTTGGTAATCGGCGATATTGTCATCATCCGCTCCAACGAGCGACTTCCAGCAGACGGTTTTGTTGTCAAAGGGGCGAGCAGCGTCAACCAGGCACCTATAACCGGTGAGAGCGTCCCGGTCGACAAGCGTCCGGTCGACAACGCTGTAGCGGCGGCCAAAGCGGCCGATAAAGTCAAATCCGAACATAGGGTTTTCGCCGGATCCATAAACGGAAGCGGTAGTCTCGAAGTGCAAGTCACCCGATTGGCGTCGGAAACCACTTTGGCACGGGTTGTCGAAATGGTGAACGATGCGGAGACGCGTCAATCGCCAACGCAGAGCTTCACCAATAAATTTGAACGAATTTTTGTTCCAGTTGTCATTCTGCTTGCAATCACAACTGGGTTTTCCTGGTTGGTGATTGACGAGCCAGTCTCTGATAGCATTTACAGGGCAATGGCAGTCCTCGTTGCTGCCAGCCCCTGTGCGCTGGCTATTGCAACACCCAGCGCTGTTTTAAGCGGGATTGCCCGTGCAGCGCGCGGCGGCGTTCTCATAAAGGGCGGCGCGCCTCTCGAGATGCTGGGTAAGCTTGATTCAATCGCTTTTGATAAAACTGGAACCCTTACGATTGGCGAACCGGAGTTGGTCGAGACGGTGCCCTTCGGAGAAATTGGAGCGGACGAACTTATCGCTATTTCTGCCGCTGTCGAAGTGCATAGTGATCACCCTCTGGCGCAAGCTATTGTGCGTGCTGTAGAAAAACGCCTCGGAACATCGGATCTGATCGCTACAGATTTTCAGAGCATAACGGGCAAAGGTGTTTCTGCCAAAATCAATGGCGAACACGTCTTTATAGGGAAAGCGGGGCTTTTTCTCAAAGATGATCAGGATGCGCTTCCTGAAGATGTCGCTCAAAAAGTTACCGAAATGTCATCACGCGGACGCAGCACCATGATTGTCAGACGCGGCGGAGAATTTGTTGGTGTTCTTGGCCTTATGGACACGCCCCGCGCTGCGGCATCCGATGTAATAAAGAAGCTACGCTCTATTGGAATTACACGGATGATGATGATTTCTGGCGACAATCAGAAAGTCGCGGACGCAATCGCTCTGGAAGTGGGTCTTGACGAGGCCTTCGGTGACTTGATGCCGGATGACAAGGTCGAGAAGATCGCTCAACTGAGCGATCACGGCGGGGTCGCAATGGTAGGAGATGGCGTGAACGACGCACCTGCGATGGCCAATGCGACTGTTGGAATAGCCATGGGAGCTGCGGGCTCCGATGTCGCGCTTGAAACGGCAGATATCGCGTTAATGGCAGATGATCTGGCAACATTGCCTTTTGCCGTTGGTCTCAGCCGATCAACAAGTGGCATTATCCGTCAAAATCTCTGGATCAGTCTCGGCGTGGTGGCTGTATTAATACCGGCAACCCTATTTGGCTTAGGGATTGGCCCCGCTGTCGTGATGCATGAAGGATCGACGCTTGTCGTGGTCATAAATGCCTTGCGGCTGCTGGGATATAAGGAAAGTTAATCGGTGCAGCCATCATGAATCGGTTGACGGGGATCGCAAAACAATGAAAACTTGGGTCGTGTTTAAACGGATTTTTCTATTCTTTGTTCTTGGACTTGCCTTGGCTGGACAGGGCATCGCCAGTCCCATATCCTGCCCGTCGCTTGTAAACAGCGATGCTGGTAATGTGGACATGTCCCACTGCAGCGAAATGGGCATGAATGACACATCCACAAACGGGTAAAGAATCAAAGGATTGCCAAGTTTTTCGCTTATAGCTCTGCGTTGATGAGCGTGACCCCGCTTACTGATTTTCCGCAAATCTCCATGTTGTGAATTTTCCCTGCGGTTCAATCTCTTATCGCTCAAGTTTTGGTAATTGCAGTCATAGCGGCCGGGTATTGGCACAATGCTAGGAAGCATGGTCCTTTGTGATATTTTCTGACTTTAGACATCATTATTTCTCTCTAATGGCTTTCATCTCGCTGCCACCAGCAGCGATTACGACATCAAACGTGATTTGGTCACCGAGCTTGATGTCGGCTAACATCGCAGCATCTGTATGAAAGGTCATTGTTATACCGGACCATGGGGCTTCAGGTATATCGTTGGTTCGTTCCGATATTGGATCTATGTTTTGCACTAGCAAGGAAGTAACTTTGCGAGGAGGAACTGGGAAGATTTGGGCGAGAAGCCGAAATTTGATGGAGCCAATTCGCCCAAACTTTCCGATGGGAATGGGGACGATTTTATACGTCTTAGTCAAACTAACTTATGCCCACAATAGGCCGATCGGCCACAGATTTGCACTCCACGTATTAAATATGACTTGGACCCGGAACTACGAATATAACAGCTTTACAAATTCTCTATATAGGGTAACCCCCTATACCATGTCTCATACATCAGATGATAAAAAGCTGCTTGCGCGCATCAGCCGCCTTAAAGGGCAACTCGAAGCCGTCGAGCGGGCTTTGGAAAAAAGGCTCCGTGCGGCGAGATACTCAATCTTGTTGCCTCGGTTCGAGGAGCCGTAAATGGCCTTACGGTCGAATTGATTGAGGAGCATGTCCGCGAGCATGTCTCCAACCCCGAAACGGACACCGATGAAAAGCGCGCTCAGGGCGCAACTGATCTGATTCAGGTTATCAGGACATATTTGAAATGACCGCTTCCGATAGCATGGCGCAAACCAGCCACGAACATGACCATATATTTCTAGGCCCAAATCACGAGCGGAACGAGCGCCGGACGTGGTTCGTTATTGCCTTGACCAGCGTGATGATGGTTGTCGAGATTGCAGCCGGAACCATTTACGGTTCGATGGCGCTGGTCGCCGATGGCTGGCATATGTCCACGCATGCCGCTGCGATGCTCATAGCTGCGCTCGCCTATCTTTATGCACGCCGCAACGCCAAAAACCCGCGGTTTACGTTTGGCACCGGTAAGGTAGGAGATCTTGCAGCTTTCGCCAGTGCAATCGTGCTGGCGTTGGTTGCGTTACTGATAGGATGGGAAAGTCTCGTCAGACTGGCAAATCCGATCTCGATCAGTTTCCCCCAGGCAATTTTCGTGGCCGTCATTGGCCTAATTGTGAACCTGGTCAGCGCGTGGTTGCTCCGCGACGATCATGATCATCATCATGGGCACAGCCATCATGACGATCATAGCCATGACCACGACCATCATCATAAACATCATGGCCGGGACCAAAATCTGCGCGCTGCTTATCTCCATGTGCTTGCCGATGCCCTGACATCGGTATTGGCAATAATTGCGCTGATAGCCGGTAGCATCTACGGATGGATATCGCTTGACCCGCTTATGGGTATAGTCGGTTCGCTTGTCATCGCGCGCTGGTCATGGGGTCTGATGCGCGATACCGGCTCAACGATGCTGGATTACAGGCAAGCGGGCGACCCAGTCTCAGCAAAATCCGGTCGGTCGTCGAGGAAGCCGGAGACAAGATCACCGACCTGCATGTCTGGCAACTGGGTCCGGGTCATCACGCCGCCATTGTAGCGGTCAGCACGGAAAGTGATAGATCTCCCGCAGATTATCGTGAAAGGCTGACCAAAACCGCTGCTCTTTCTCATATCACCGTCGAAGTGAACCCAGCTTAGACAGCTGCCAAGGCTCATCGAATGGAAAACCTGCTTCTCATTCTAGCTCTTGCTGTGGGCTTGGCGATGGATGCCTTCGCAGTGGCCGTTGCTCAAGGGGCCGCAGGACATAATTCCATGTTTCATGCCACTCGGACGGGCATGGCCTTTGGCATCGCGCAGGGCATCATGCCATTTCTGGGATGGGCGCTTGGAATAGCCTTTGTTTCGCAGATCAGCGCTTATGATCACTGGATTGCTCTCATTCTGCTCAGCGGTTTAGGCATGAAAATGTTTTGGGAAGCGCGGGATGGGAACGGAGGCGATCCTGCGCTCAGTCTCTCGGGATGGGCGTTGGGAACAGCTGCGATCGCAACCAGCATTGACGCATTTGCTGCCGGCATCACCTTGCCTGCACTTGGGCTTCCGGTTCTGCTGACCTGTATTGCTATCGGGATAATCACCGCGTTGCTTTCCGGTTTGGGCGTGCTGATCGGCGGAATGGCAAGCTCGCGCATCGGAAAATATGCCGAGTTCGCAGGAGGTGTCATTCTCATTGGTCTGGGAATTAAGATTTTCGTCGAGCACTAGTTACCATGGGCAAAGCCAATTGATCGGAAATTATATTTTCAGTGTATCTCGCCTGCGGCTGCATGTTTTGATACGTTGAACGTCAGCTTTCAGTATCTATTGTGTTGAAAACTCCGCGACCCATTTTCGACGGTAACATTAGGAACCCAGATACGCAGCTGTGCGTATTAATGATTTATGCGGTCCGACGCTGCTGAATTATTATTACTGAAAATTGGCGCCGTCACCGCCGAGCCGGACTTTTTCAACACAATAAGTATCGAGAATAGTTCGCGGGAACGGCAACAACGGGGCGCGAAACGGACATTTGGCATATGTTTATAGTCTTATCATATGTTGAAGGGCACGATTGATTCTCGTTATTCCGAGAAAATAGAAAGTCGTTGCTCAGGTCTCTTGGCTTCAAAGCGAATGTTCCGCTGAGGTTCTGCAACTCATGTCTGGCTAACCCAACTGACCCTCTCCATGCAGACTTGGATGAGCACTTCGCGATTGTTGCGCGCTGTTTTCTATGCGAAGCCTCCAATCCATGGTCTATGTTGTTTATCTCTCAGCAGCTCTGGCTGAAATCGCCGGATGCTTTGCCTTCTGGGCATGGCTCCGGCTCGACCGGTCGGCACTTTGGCTTGTGCCGGGCGTTTTCTCGCTGTGCATTTTCGCATGGCTACTGACACTGGTCGACGCAGAGCACGCAGGTCGAACCTATGCTGCCTATGGGGGCATCTACATTTTCTCTGCGCTTGGCTGGCTGTGGATCGCGGAGGGAGTCAGGCCCGATCGATGGGATGTAACAGGCGTGGCGATCTGTCTGCTCGGCGCGTCAATTATCCTGTGGGGGCCGCGACCCGCCTGACTTTACTTTCAATTTCGCCGTCCAAGGCTCTCCACGATCCGGCATTCGCCAATCCGGTCTGACTGGCAGGATCGCAACAATTGAGCCAATTCATCTCGCATCGCCGAGAGGTCGGCAATCTTTCGCTTAACCTCGACCAGCTGGCGTTGCACAAGCTGATCGACATTCTCGCAAGGTTTATCGTCATGGTCGGAAAGGGCAAGCAACTCCCTTACCTGCGACATGCTGAAGCCGAGCTCGCGCGCACGTCGCACGAAGGTCAATGTCGCCAAGTGCCCGTCGGTGTAGTCACGATAATTGCTGTCAGTCCGGTCTGCAGCAGGCAGGACCCCCTCACGCTCGTAATAGCGGATGGTTTCCGCCTTAGTCCCGGTGGCCTTTGCCAGTTCGCCGATACGCATTGCTTGACCTTGTAGTAGCTACAGGGTCCATATACCGCTGCGACTCGAACCTTGCAAGGAGAACGGTATGGTAAAATCCTGCTGTCAGCCCCCCGATCCCGCCCAGAGCACGCTCAACAATCCACGCTGGCGCGTGATCCTATGGATCGCTCTTGTCGCCAACGCCGCCATGTTCGTAGTCGAAATCATCGCCGGGGTCGCCGCCGATTCCCGCGCGCTCCAGGCGGACGCTCTCGACTTTTTCGGCGATGCTGCAAACTATGCGATCAGCCTCGGCGTAGCCGGAATGGCTCTGGCATGGCGAGCAAGAGCAGCGCTGTTCAAGGCAGCGACGATGCTCGCGTTCGGCCTATGGGTGATAGGATATGCGATCTACGGTCTTGTCGTCGGCTCGAGTCCTGAGCCGCAGACCATGGGCCTGATTGGCACGCTGGCGCTGATCGTCAATATTGCGGTCGCACTGCTGCTCTTTCGTTATCGGGAGGGCGACGCCAACATGCGCTCGGTCTGGATCTGCTCACGAAACGATGCAATCGGCAACATCGCAGTTCTGGCAGCTGCACTCGGCGTGTTCGGCACCGGGCAGGCTTGGCCCGATTTGCTCGTTGCGGGCGTTATGGCCGGCCTCGCGATCTGGGGTAGTGTTGAGGTTTTCAATCAGGCACGCGGCGAACTCGTAACACAGAACGAGGGCATCACGAGATAACCGATCAGCACACCACCAGAATGTCGGCTCACCATAATCCGGAATCCGCCTTGATACGGTAATGCGATTCGCCTCGCGCCTCGGCGTGCCATTTCTCATGGCGCCGGGTCGCCCCACAAATGAGTTCCCAAGAACAGGAGAGACGGGTGTGAAGCCGAGCCACACATCGCATGTCTTGCTCCTACACTTAGGCGTAGACTTCATTCGGACGGTTCAAAGGAAAGCAATTGCTTTGAAATTTGTTGCAATCGGCACACCCGTCATTTAGGCCCAGCAAGTGTCATTTTTTAAATCTCTTGCCCTGATATGCAGCCTTTTCAGTCTGTTTGTGCAAGGTGCGGCCTACGCCGCCGCGATGCCGCAGGACGAAATGACCCAGACCATGGATTGTGCCGAGATGGCGTCTCACGACGCCAGTCAGCCGGACGCTCGAAAGGGTCATGACAACGAAAACCCTTGCAAGAACATGACCCTTGGCTGTCTTGTAGCCATGGGCTGCATTGCACCGCTTTCCTTTTCCGGGGTTTCAGCGATCACTCTCGCCCCGCCTATTCCCACTGCGACATTTACAGCGGCATTGACAGCTAAGCTCCATGGCAAGCTGACGCTGCCCGAATCTCCTCCTCCACAAATGATGCACTTGACGTAACAGCGCTTTGCGGGGGTAAATCCCCCGCGCCTGCGCTGCTGCCGACTTCTGCGCCTGTATGACCACGTGATGGTCATGCAGCTTCTTTGATCGTCTTGTCCGCCACAGGACCAACGCGAGGCAAATTTAATGGACTGGAAAGTTTTTTGGGTGCCGGCGGCTGCGCTGATTGCGGTCCCCGCCGCTCAGGCACAGCCGATCGGTTATGAAGAGGCGTTGCGGCAAGCAAGGATGGAGCAACCCGTGCTTGAAGCGCGCGAGTTGCAGGTTGAAGCGCAGCGCCAATCCGCCGAGGCAGCGGATGAACTGCCCGATCCGGTGTTGAGAGGAGGAATTGTAAACATGCCAGTCAGCGGCCCGGCGGCCTTCAATCTCGACCGCCAGCTGCCCAGCCAGATTCAGGTCGGAGTGGAACAGGCGATCCCCAATCTCGCCAAGCGGCGCGCGCGGGCAGGCATGGCTGCATCGGATGTCCGTGTATCGGAAGCGCGGCTGGGAATGGCGAGTCGCGACGTGGTCTTGGCTGCCGGCCAAGCCTGGATTTCACTCAGCTATGCGCAGCAACGGCAAACCGTTGCGCAAGGCGCGCTCAAGGATTTGCGCACGCTGGTCCCAGTGGCGCGCAGCGCAGTTGCAGCGGGATCAGCGCGGCCCGCCGAAAGCCTCGAAGTCCGCCGGGCTTTACTTGGCATCGATGATGCCAGCACCCGGATCGAGGCCGATCAGGAGGCCGCGCAGGCGCGGCTCGCCCGATATATCCCTCGCGAAGGTGCAGTTGCGCTAGGTTCGGCCCCGTCCGCTGAGGTGGATCCGGTGCGGTTGCGCGCGAATCTTGCACGCAATCCGGAAATTGTCGCGGCGGATGCAGCCGAAGGCCGTGCGACAGCGGCAATCGAACTGGCCCGCGCGGACAAACGGCCTGATTTTGGTATTAATGCAAGCTTCGGACGGCGCAATCCCGATTTTGGCAATGTCGTTTCGGTCATGGGTTCGATTACGCTGCCACTGTTCACCGATCGCCGGCAGGAGCCACGTATCGCGGCGGCTGAAGCTCAGGCCATGGCAGCCATGGCGGAGCGAGAGGATGCATCGCGCGAGGTCACCGCCCAATTTGAGATCGACCTCGCTATGTGGCGCAGCGCGGTCCGTCAGTGGCAGCGCGCGCGCGAGGAACTGCTGCCGCTGGCGCGCAACCGGACTGACCTTGAAACCGCCAGCTTTGCCGCTGGCGCGCGGATCTTATCGACGTCATTTCCGCCAGAACGGCGCTCGCGTTGATCGAGCTTGAAATTCTTGAACGGGAAGAAGCTGCGGTTCAAGCCGCCGCCAAGCTGCGCCTTACCTATTCGGAGGAAACGCCATGAACATGATATCGCTGTCTTCGCGCCAGCGCACCTTTGCGGGGGTTGCGGCGATTGCCTTGATCGGTGTGGCGGCTGGCTATGGTCTGTCTTTCCTCGGCGACAGGAACGACAATGCTAACGGCAACGCCGCAGCAGAGGCAGGCTGCGAGGACGTGCTCTACTGGTATGATCCCATGGTGCCGGCCCAGCGGTTTGATCAGCCCGGCAAGTCGCCGTTCATGGATATGCAACTGGTCCCCAAATGCGCGGGCGGCGGGGCAGCGCAGGCAGGGGTCAGCATCGATCCGTCGCTCGTGCAAAACCTCGGCATTCGCACAGCAGAGACTGCAATGGGTGTGCTTGAAACCGAAACGACAGTGACCGGTACAATCGCCTACAACGTCCGCGAGATGTCGGTGGTGCAGCCGCGATCGGGCGGTTTTGTCCAGCGAACCTATGGCCTTGCTCCGGACGATATCGTCCGCCGCGGCGCGCCGCTGGTTGATCTGCTGATCCCGGAATGGGGCGGCGCACAGCGCGAATATCTGGCAGTTGCCGCAACCGGCGACCAGGCACTCACCCGCGCCGCCCGTCAGCGGTTGCAACTGCTCGGGATGCCGGAGAGCATGATATCTGCAGTGGTCCGCAGCGGCCGCCCAAGGTCGGTCATCACGATCACCGCGCCTACTTCGGGCGCGGTCACCATGCTTGCGGTGCGGCCGGGCATGAGTGTGAGCAGCGGCCAGACCCTGGCCGAAATCACGGGTCTCAACCCGATCTGGCTGGAGGTGGCTGTCCCCGAAATTCAGGCAGGTGCTGTCAGGATCGGGCAAACCGTTCGCGCCACATTGACGGCCTATCCCGGCGAATTGTTCACCGGCCGGATCACGACCATCCTGCCAAGCGCGCAGGCCGACAGCAGGACGCTGACCGTAAGAGCGGAGCTGCCCAATCCAAACCTCAAGCTGCGGCCGGGTATGTTCGCGAAGGTGTCGCTCTCGCCCGAGCGACGCGAGGCTGTGCTGATAGCTTCAGAAGCAGTCATTCGCACTGGGAAGCGCACATTAGTAATGCTTTCGCAAGGCGAAGGCGGGTTCCGCCCTGCAGAAGTTCGCATAGGCCGCGAAGCGAACGGCCAGACCGAGATTATCGCTGGTTTGGCACCGGGCGAGAAAGTGGTTGTATCGGGCCAGTTCCTGCTTGATTCCGAAGCCAGCCTTGGCGGCATTGATGTCCGACCGATTGGCGCAGCTGCGCAGGCCGGAAGCGGAAAAGACGCCGGAGATCAAAAAAGCCGCAGAGCTACAGTGCCACTGGTATGATCGAGAAAATCACCGCGCGCAGCGTAACCCTGCGTCATGGGCCGGTGTCGGCGCTCGACTGGCCGGCGATGACCATGGCTTTCGCAATCGAAAGACCCGCTCAGTTACGGGGTTTTAAACGCGGCGATAATGTGACCTTCAGCTTTGTCCAGGCTGACAGTGGACCACGGATTGTCTCGATCCGGCAGCGCGGCCAATGATCGCACGGATCATCGACGCCTCGATCGCAAACCGGCTGTTCGTGATACTGGCCGCCATCGCGATCACTTTAGCCGGCATGTGGGCAGTGCGCACCACGCCGGTCGATGCCTTGCCGGATTTGTCCGACGTGCAGGTTGTCGTCCGCTCGAACTTTGCTGGGCAGGCACCGCAGATTGTGGAGGACCAGGTCACCTATCCGCTGTCGACAACCATGCTGTCGGTGCCCGGTGTGCAGACGGTCCGCGGCTATTCGATGTTCGGCGACAGTTTTGTCTATATCATCTTCGAAGACGGGACCGATCTCTACTGGGCGCGCTCGCGCGTGCTGGAATATCTCAGTCAGGTTCAGGGCGATTTACCTGATGGCGTGACCCCGGCGCTCGGTCCCGATGCGACCGGGGTAGGGTGGATTTACGAATATGCGCTGGTCGATCGCAACGGCGGCCACGATCTGGCGGGGCTGAGAAGCCTGCAGGACTGGTTCCTGCGCTATGAACTCAAGACCATTCCCGGCGTGGCCGAGGTTGCCAGCGTGGGCGGGATGGTGAAACAATATCAGATCGTGCTCGACCCCTACCGCATGGCATCGCTCGGAGTGACCCATGGTGAAATCGTCAGCGCGGTCCAGTCGGCCAATCAGGAAACCGGCGGGTCGATTGTGGAGATGGGTGAGGCCGAATATATGGTGCGCGCTTCTGGCTATCTCAGCAAACTGGAGGATTTCCGGAAAATTCCGCTCAAGACGACATCCGGCGGGGTGCCGGTCACCCTCGCTGACGTCGCGCATATCCAGCTCGGACCGGAACTGAGGCGCGGGATCGCCGAACTTAACGGGGAAGGCGAGGTTGCCGGGGGCATCATTGTGCTGCGCCAGGGGGCCGATGCGCGCACTGCCATATCATTGGTTGAAGCCAAGCTGGACGAATTGCAGGCCAGTCTGCCCGAGGGTGTCGAGGTAGTGACCACCTACGACCGCTCGCAACTGATTGACGCATCGGTCAGTAACCTGACCACCAAGCTGATCGAGGAATTCATCATAGTCGGCATCATTTGCGCCTTGTTCCTGTGGCATGCGCGCTCGGCATTGGTCGCGATCATAACGTTGCCAGTTGGGGTACTGGCGGCTTTCATTGTCATGCGCTTTCAAGGAGTAAATGCGAATATAATGTCGCTGGGCGGGATTGCCATTGCCATTGGCGCGATGGTTGATGCAGCCATCGTGATGATCGAGAATGTCCATAAACATATCGAACGTTGGACGGAGGAAAATCCTGATGCTGCCATCTCAAGTAATGAGCGCTGGCGGATTGTGGCGGAGGCTTCGAAAGAGGTTGGCCCGGCGCTGTTTTTCAGCTTGCTGATTATCACGCTATCCTTTCTACCCGTGTTCACCCTGCAGGCGCAGGAGGGTAGGCTGTTCGCTCCGCTCGCTTTCACTAAGACCTATGCGATGGCGGCCGCCGCCATATTGTCGATCACACTTGTCCCAGTGCTGATGGGCTGGCTGATCCGCGGGAAGATCCCGCGCGAGGATAGCAATATCCTTAACCGATCCCTGACCCTCGCCTATCGTCCGGGCCTCGACTGGGTGATGCGGCGCCCGAAGGCTACGCTGATTATCGCAGCGCTTGTCTTTCTCACCGCTGTCATTCCGTTCTCGCGGCTAGGTGGCGAATTTCTGCCACCGCTGGACGAGGGCGATCTGCTCTACATGCCGAGCGCCTTGCCTGGCCTGTCACCCGGTCAGGCGTCGCAGCTGCTCCAGCGAACCGACCGGCTGATCAAGTCTGTGCCTGAGGTTGAAACCGTGTTCGGCAAGGCCGGCCGGGCGGATACCGCGACCGATCCCGCGCCGCTGACGATGTTCGAAACAACCATTCAGTTCAAGCCGCAGGACCAATGGCGCGAAGGGATGACCGCCGACAAGCTTGTCGAGGAGCTCGACCGGGTAGTGCGGGTGCCGGGCCTTGCCAATGTGTGGGTCCCGCCGATCCGCAACCGTATCGATATGCTGGCGACCGGGATCAAGAGCCCAATCGGGGTCAAGGTATCGGGCGAAAACCTAGCGGAACTGGAGCGTATTGCGCTGCAAGTGGAAAGCGTTGCCAAAAAAGTACCTGGCGTCAGTTCGGCGCTCGCGGAACGGCTCACCGGCGGGCGCTACATAGATGTCGATATCGACCGGATGGCAGCGGCGCGATATGGTCTCAACATCGCCGATGTACAGCAGATCGTTTCCGGTGCCATCGGCGGAGCCAATATCGGCCGCATCTTGGAAGGGCTGGCGCGTTACCCGATCAATGTCCGTTATCCGCGCGAAATTCGTGACAGTGTCAGCGAACTGCGCCAACTGCCGTTGCTGACGCCGATGGGGCAGCAGATCACGCTCGGTACGGTCGCACAGATCGAAATCAGCGATGGCCCGCCCATGCTCAAAAGCGATCAGGGCCGACCCACCAGCTACGTCTATGTCGACGTGCGCGGGCGCGACCTTGCCTCGGTAGTCGGGGACATTCAGCAAGTCGTCGCCAGCGAGATAAAACTCCCGCCAGGGTCAGCCTGTCCTATGCTGGGCAATTCCAGTATTTGACCCGGGCCTATGAACGGCTGCAGGTCGTGGTCCCGGCCACGCTCGCGATCATCTTCCTGCTGCTCTACCTGATCTTCCGCCGGCTGGATGAAGCACTGCTGATCATGGGAACGCTGCCCTTTGCGCTGACGGGCGGATTCTGGTTGCTATATCTGATGGGCTATAACCAGTCGGTGGCGACGGCGGTCGGGTTCATTGCGCTGGCCGGGGTGTCGGCCGAATTTGGTGTGGTGATGATGATCTATCTAAAGGCCGCGCTCGACCGGCGGGAGGGTGAACATACCGCAGAAGATGTTAGCGCCGCGATCCGCGAAGGAGCGCTGCTGCGCGTGCGGCCCAAGGCAATGACCGTGGCGGTTATCCTCGCTGGCCTGTTCCCGATTCTGATCGGCACGGGCGCGGGCTCCGAAGTGATGAGCCGTATTGCCGCGCCGATGATTGGCGGCATGATCACCGCGCCTTTATTGTCGATGTTCGTATTACCCGCAGCCTATCTTTTGCTGCGACGCCCCCGGCTACCAAGACCACAACAACTGAAGGAGAAGTAGAATGCCTAGTCTAACCTGGCTGACTTTATTGGCCGTGCCCCTGTCCCTGACTGCTTGTGACAATGCGAATGATACTGAAATGCCAATGGAAGATGAAGGCATGCCGATGGGGCCCGATGCAACGCCGATGGATGGCGAGAATATGCCGACGATACAATCCGGCGCAGCGCGAACCGCGAGCGCGGAGGGCACGGTGACAGCGATTGATACCGAAGCTGGCACGATCACTCTCGATCACGGACCGGTCCCAGCGTTGGATTGGCCCGCCATGACCATGGCCTTCGATGCCGCACCGGAAGTCCGCAGTCAGGTTGCGGTAGGAGACGCGGTCACTTTCGAGTTTGAGGCAAGCGATGCGGGCAACCGGATTGCCTCGGTAAGCAAGAAATAACCAGGAATGATCCGGGTGGACTTATGTCTGCAATTGCCACTCGACCATCCCGAAAACCTGCCATTCCGCTAACCACCCAGTTCCCGCCATAATGGTGTAAGCGCAGCGAGCTTAGGCAATGGCCACTTCCATGAACGAGCTTCTTCCTTCGGAATGGCGACAATTGGGCGCGAAGCTGCCATCGCGGCGGCGGACAAATGACCGTTTAGCGAGATCGCCGCCTTAATGCCAGTCTGTCAGGGTCATCGACAATCCGGAATTCCGCCAAGGCTCGAACCGCCGACTCGGCATTCCTAACTACTTCATCAATGCCATTGTCGGCACTAAGCGCAGATCACTCCTTCCGCATGAAGTCCGAATTATTCGGTTGCCTGAACTTCATTTTCCAGTGCGGTGATCCGTCCCAAACAGATTGTGTGAACCACGCGGCCGAGTTCCTCGATCTGCTTGCCCAGCCATGTAAGTTCTTCCTCGCTGATGCGGTAATGCTTCGAGTAGCGCGCCTTTACATAAGCTTCTTTCAGCTTCTCGAACCGCGCGCGATCCGGTCGAAGTTCGCGCGGCCAGCAGTCAACCAAGCGCATATCAAGACGCTCGGCCTGCGTTCGTAGAAAGCCGAGATTGTGAACATGTGGTGTGTAGAATGTGCAGACCAACAATACACAGTGATAAAGCGTCTCGGCTGTCTGGTGCAATTCAAACGCTGCGTGTTTATATAACCCTTCAACGATTGCAAAATTCGCAATTTTCTGTCGCCCACCTGCCGCAGGAAACCACTCCTCAAAATACTCCTTTGCCATGGCCAACGCCTGCTCAGGCGTTTTCGGCTTGGGAACGTGAAGTTGACGCCCATCGGCTTCGTAGAGAGCGATGCCGTCCTTTGCGACATCCATGAAGAAGTAGCGGCCATGCGCGAGGCCGTCATTGACTTCACCGAGCGTGTGGACAATGAAATTAACCGGCGTGCGCAGTGTCTTGTCGATGGCCAGTTCGCGCATCAGCCGGTTGTCGAGCTTTAGCCAGTAATCGACCTTGTCGGTCAGGCGCTTGTCGTTGACGATGATCAGAATGTCAAAGTCGGAGCGATAGCCTTTGGCCGTATGCGGCTCATCGACCCAGCCGCCCCTTGCGTAGCTGCCATAGAGTATGATCTTCTCGATCTTCCCCTTCTTCTTCCACTCATGCTGTGCGAGCGCCAGCGCGTCTTCAAACTCTTCGAAGATGATTGCCTTCACGCGGTCAATCTCGCGTTGCTTGGCGGCAGGAAGGTGATCGAGGTCGGTGCGCATATCTATCCCTATCGTGGAGTCTCGCGCTTACATTGGCAAGTGGTATCGTACGATATTTCTGACATAGTGGTCCGTACTGTCCGTGCTTTTGATCTATCGGTTACGCCTGCACAGTGAGACTCAATGTCGTGTCGGCATCCGGCATCGTCGCGGTTCGAGATCAGAACGCCCACGACCATATGTCGCCGAACATCCGCTTGCGCAGTTTGACCACAAAACCTTCTGTCAGGAGATCGGAAACGCAGCGACGTCGGGTCTACCTCGATATTGACCTGCTCAGCTTCATCGAGATCTGTGCGGGTGCCGTCGTATTGAAAAAGGCAAGAATATCTTTATTGCTAAGCTTCTTGACCGGGTACCGGTGCGGATGTCCAGGCGAAAGCTAAAGGTATCGGTGTACATCCCAACATGTACTTCCAATACCCGGTTCCCTCGATTCAAAGATTCAACGGTCCGATTATAAAATGATTATAAAATAGATAATCGAATTAGACCCGCTCATCTTCTGTGTTGCGGCTGTTGGAGTCGCAATCAATGAAGGAGAAGAACAATGAAGGACTTTGACATCAATGACGACACGGTTGTCGATCTTGGTCAGGCTTCGGTCGAAACCAAGGGTGACGCCATCTTCGAAAGCGATGGCAGCGGCGGCAAGCTGGTTTATGCAACCGGTATCGCCGACGATTGAACCAGACGGGGTGCGGGCCGGTGGTTCGTGCCCCGTTGCCAGCCAGCACTGCAATGTCATTTCTAGAGAACCCTGATCTGGCTTGGTGCGAGATCAATGAAACGCTGGTCTTCCTCGACCTCTCGAAAGACCGGTATTTCCGCTTAACCAACGCCCAAAATCTCGAGACGCTCGAAACAATCGACCGTTCTGCATTTGGCCGCTGGCACCAGCCTGTGGCTTTGACAGGACTGTCTAAGTGGACGCCGCCCACTCGATCCAGCCCCGCAATCGGCTTCGGCTCTTTCCAGATGGCTGAAGTGGCGCGCGCCCTTTGGGTGCAGCGCTGGGTTGAATGGCGGCTTGCAAAGCAGCCCTTTTGTTCAGTCATTAATGACTTTTGTCGGATCAGGGACGCGCGCACTGGAAACTTGCCTGCTGCCAGCAACATCGCTTCCTGCACCATCCGCGGCTTCGAACATGCCCGTCTCCTGCGGACAGCGGCTGAGCGCTGTTTGGCCCGTTCGATAGCACTGTCGCTGTGTCTGGCATCGCGCGGCGTTCGCGCACATGTCGTTCTCGGGGTCAGGCTGGCCCCTTTTGGAGCGCATTGCTGGGCGCAGGCAGGTGACGAGATTTTGAACGACAGTGTCGAGGAGGTGCTTCGCTACAAACCGATCCTGTTCATATGAAAGCGCTTCGCTTCGTTCTGGCCGCCCCACTTCAAAAGCCTCAGTTTTTCGAGAAGATCGAAGCGGCCGTGGAGCTTGATCAAGTTTGCGCGGGAGGCCCGCGACTTTGGACTAACCATGGCGTCCCCATTATCGATCTGGGTGACGCAGGGCAAATAGTTGGTTTGGTGTTTTCGAAGACGTCGACAACCCCGCTTCGTTGCCTTCCGCCAGATGCGCCATTGAAAGGCGGGCCTGCCTCGCTGGCGGCGTGGCTGATGCGCGCCTGTTGGGGCGGATATGTGGCATTATTATCTGATCGCGCGACAGGTCGAATTGCGGCTATCGTCGATCCGTCGGGTCTGTGCCCGGTATATCGTAGCAAAACCCTCACCCATATCATTTTAGCGTCCCATCCAGACCTTGTTAGAACAGTGACCAGTGCGCCTCTGGTCGTATCTTGGCAGGGCCTCCGTTCATGTTTGTTGCGGCCCGAGCTACGGCAGATTTCAACATGTCTTGTCGGTATCACTGAACTGCCACCGGGTGAATTGGTCCGAATTGACGAGCGATCTTTGGGAGGTGAGAGAATTTGGCGTCCGGACGATTTCATGCCGGGCAGAATTACAATGTCATTTGACGAAGCAGCCGAAGAACTCAGAAACATCGCCATTCCGGTGATCGGCGCGTGGGCGAAGATGCTCGGGCCGGTGGCGGTCGCAGCCTCGGGTGGCGTAGATTCCTCGTTCATATGCGCGGCGCTTAAAGCCGGTGACGAGAGTTTCACATGTGCTACCGTTTCGACCGACGATGCGAGCGGCGATGAACGCGCATTCGTCAACATGCTTGGCAATCATCTTGGAGTCCAAACGAAATCAGCGGTTTACGACCCCGCGACGGTCGATCCGCAGCGCGGGGTGTCAGCTGGACTGGCGCGCCCAACCCGCAAAGCCTTTATGGCAGCGCTCGATACCGCGCTTTTCCAGGCTGGGCGGAGCGTTGGGGCGAGCGTAATCTTCGACGGCAATGGTGGTGACAATCTGTTCTGCTTCCTTCATTCCTCTGCGCCTGTTGTCGACCGAATTCGGTGCGAGGGGTTAGGACGGGGCAGTTTTTTGACCTTCCTCGATATGTGCCGTGTCACCGGATGCGACATGCCGACAATGGCGCGGGCGATGATGCGGCGGCTGAGTCGGCGGGAATTTCCCAGATGGCCCGCCGATATCAGTTTGTTGGCTGGCCTGCCCGAGGTGCATGAGGAGATCGAACCGCTTACACCCTGGTTTCAGACGGACGTTGGCCGACATGGCGGCAAACGAGACCATCTGGCGCTTATCATGAGGGCGCAACATCATGTACATGGCCTCACGACCTGCGGGCTACCCCGCTTCTCCCCGATAATGAGCCAGCCATTGATCGAATTTTGCCTTGGAATCCCGACGTGGATATGGCCCGAGGGCGGCATCAACCGCGCACTCGCGAGGTCGGCCTTCGCTGCCGAACTGCCGCACGAAATCCTCACACGCACGTCGAAATCTGGACCCGACAGCTTCATCCGGCGAAGCTTCGACCAACATCGGCCCACCATCCGTAATCTCCTAATGGATGGTCTACTCGCGCAGCACGGAGTCATCGACCGCTCTGCAGTGCATGACGCGCTGAACACCGACGTCATCTCGGGCGGCGATATCGTTTACCGGCTGCTAGATCTGGCTGAAGCTGAAAGCTGGGCGCGGTCATGGCAAAATTGATGGCCCATTTTCGCATCTCAGTTCTTCGGCCTTGGGCGCATCTTTCATTGCCATCCAACGCGCATATTGATCCGCCTTTGCCGGATCACAGTTGATACGCTGCATGAGCCAGAACTGGAACCATTCTGTCGATCGCTCATATGTGGCGCGCCGGTGTGCAGGCTGATATTTAACATGCGGTTCGCCTGCCAGCACATAAAGCTCTATCGCCTTGCCGCGATGTTTGTACAATTCGAGGACGTCGAGACTCCCTTCATATTCGCTGTCGGGAGACTGGATGAGGATGGGAACATTAATCCGGTCGACATTGAGCAACAGCGACAATGGCTTCCAATGATCTTCGACGCCGGGCTCGAAAATCGGTAACCGATCTCGCGCCCATATTGCGTGAAGGTCGGGCCGGCGGCGATCGGGAATGCCCACATATCCTCGCAGCAGGTACCGAGAGCGGCCACTTTGAATAGCGAAGAGTTGATCAGTGCCCACTGGGTTGTCGCCGTTCCGTCGCTGAAACCCGTAATTCCCATTCTGGTGCTGTCTATCGTGCCGGAATTGATCGCCTGTTCGACTGCCATCTCCAGCGACGAATGAACATTGCGCCGGTCGATCCAGTCGGCCCGGTTCGCCTTGCCTAACTCGAGTTCGGTTTTACCGGCCATTGCCTCCGGTACGAAATCAGGCCGGTCAAAGCTCAGAACCGCAAATCCCTTGGCCGCTAACAACTGAATCGGAAATTCGTTGCCCGTGCTACCGCGTAAGAAACCCTGGCTTTGATATTGCACCACCACGAGCGGATGCTTGGCGCCTGCTCTGTGAAGGGGAGGCAGCACCAGATCTGCGTAGCTTTCGACGCCGTAGCTGTTGCGAAACTTGAATCGCTGGTTTGCGCCCAACTTGATCCGTCCAAAGGCCGGATTGGGATCATGGATCAGCCGCTCGCGGCCCGTGTCGGGATTGATGGCAACCACCCGTCTTGGGCGAAGCGCGCCTTCGCGCGCGCAAATCAACTCCTTTCCGGCCAGTTCGCAACCAACCAATGCGTCATCCGTGATCATGATCCGGCGCGGCGCCTCGGCTCCGAGCTTCCAGCGCACAAGCGCCGTCTGGCTTCCGCCCCACCCCGTCTTCTGGATGGCATAGAGACTGCTGCCGTCAACCGACCACCATAATTGCTTCGTGCCGCTGCAGCGCTCCTCACATTTCAAAATTCGTCCATCTGCTTGTTTTAATGTCAGCCCTGTAGGACTGAGCAGTTCGCTTGGATGGATTGGCTCGCGCCAGGCAGCAACCCCGCCGGCGCCATTGACAAAGCTCCTCATATTTCGGGGCGCGCCTTCTGGCCGTTCAGGCCTGAGCTTGGCAATTTCGGCGGGTGTCGATTGTCTCGTCTCCCCTGCCACAAGTTCAACCGTATTATATGCATATGTGACCGGTTCGATCGGGATGGGAAAGTTGGCTTTGTCAGGTGCAAACCGCTCGTCGAACAGAAACCCGCTCCGGGCTTCCCGCGCTATGGCTTCGGCCTGTATTCTTATTCCAGGACGGGTCGCCACCACCAGCGCCTCGCCGCTTTCGGTCCAGGCAAAATCGTCAACATTGTCAGGCATATCGGTTGCACGCGACGCAGGTTTATCGCCCTCGCTGTGGACCAGCCACACCTGTGATGTTTTGCCTTCTTGCTTCAGAAATGCGATGCGGCGACCGTCAGGCGACCATCGGGGGGTGATCACCTTTGCAGAGCCCGCCATGATCGATACGAATTTGCGCAATTCGAAATCATTCCTGATCAAGGCTCCGCCCCTGTCAAGTTCCCGCGGCGCATTACCACCGCCGATGGGCATCACCATCAACTGCTGGCAATATTGATTTTCCGCTGCATTTGCACGGCGAACAACGAATGCAATCCGCTTGCCATCCGGCGAGATGCCGAACGGACTTGGTGACTCATAGGGGTCGGATCGACCGATATCGGCAAGACCAACTAGATCGCTCGTTCTTATAAGCCGGATCGCGCCGGAGTGCGCCTCCGGCTCGCTGAAGCTAATACATGGGTCGGCATGCGTCTCTGGAAGCTCCACAGTCGGCACGATGGTCTTGGCGACGAGCGCTGCAAACAGTAAATTCATTACCAGTGCTGCCGGATTGCGATCGCGACAAAGCGACCGATGGGAGAGAAGTTGGTGGAATCATATGGCGTGTCGGTAGGCCCTGTTGTTTGGATTAGCTCAGGCTTGTCGTTGAACAGGTTGTTGATCGTCAGGGACACCGAAAGACCTGCATCCCTGCCACTGCCCGCGATTATGTCGTAGCTCGCCCCGACATCAACGGTTGCGCTTGGTTCGATCCGACGCTCGATCGCAAATCTCTGATCCTTCAGAGCTCCGGTGAAATTAAGCGCCGTTGTCAGCATAAACCGATCTGTCCGGTAATTGGCTGCCGCCCGTAGCCGGAATTTCGGAGGATTGAAGACGGTACCGGAGAGTTGTACAACCGGAAGCTCATCTGTCAGAAGCTGACTGCTTTCAAGCCAGCTCGCATCAAGGTCGAGACCAAGTGTGCCAACCCCGAGTTTGCCATTCCAGGAAAGCCGTGCATCGATCCCCCTTATGGTCTGGGCAGCAACATTGACGTTGCGATTGTCAATGAAGGCTATGACATTTGCAGGGTCGTAGGCGCGCCCAGAGAAGTTCTGAAGACCGATCTGCGCGCCTGCGATTAGCTCCGCAAGCTCGGATGCAGTAGGAGAGAAGTCGATGAGCGTGGCGAAACCGGGGTTCCGGAATGCCGCCGCGATAGAACCCGCGATCGGCCGGACCACCCGGTCGCGGTATCGGATATCATAGTAAGTCGCGGAAACGGTCAGACCTTCAAGAAACTGTGGCCGCAGTTCGAAACCTCCTGTCCAGCTGCTTGCGTGCTCTGGTTCAACATCCGGGTTGCCGCCGGCGGTATAGAAAACGGTACTCGTGCTGGATACGTTTCCGAACGCAGTTCCGGGCAGGAGAATGGCTTCGTATGGGATATATTGCTGATAAAGGGTCGGAGCCTTGAACGAGCGTGCCCAACTCGCACGCAATGTGAGCTCCGAGATCGGTGCATATATCAGCCCCAGACGCGGTGTCGCTAGCTGATCTAGTCCTGGATAATCTTCATAACGTATTGCGGCCGATAGGCTGAGCCTGTCGATGCCAGGAACATTAAGGTCGGAGGAAACGAATGGAAGGTAGAATTCGCCATATGCATAGCGGCTCCGGCGTGTGACATCGAAAGCATCCGACGGCGTTCCGTTCACGAGTTGGGTATAGTCAAGGCTATTATTCCGGAACCCGCCCCCGATCGCCAGGCGAGCGCTTCCACCCCCAAGCGCAAAAAGCGGCCCCTCAGCTCCGGCGTCAAAAGCCGTGACACCGTTACAATAGCAGCCGTTCGCTACTCTCGCCGTTCCCGCAACTGGCGTTGTTGTCGTTGAATAATATGTCCGGTCGCGGCCAAATACACCCAGCAATTTTACCTGCCAGTCAGAACCCAGATTGATCTCTATTGATGGCGCTATTGTGTAGGTCTCGGTCTCGGGTTCAATTGAAAACTGAGTAGTAGCGGTTCTGCTTTCGGTGCGCGACTTGCGTCGCGCATAAAGCGCGTCGACTTTCGCCACCACATTGTCGGTCAATCTCTGATGGGCAGCAAATGTTACCGCATGACGGCTCAACGACGGGTAGAGAGTGGCATTGGGATCGAGCGAAGTGGCATAAGAACGTTTCCGGGCTCTTATCTCGGAATTGTGCGCAAAGTCATAGGCAACGAGAAAGCCACCGCCATTCCAGGTCTTGCCACCGACGATATCAGCCTGCTGTCGAAAATAGCCGCCATCCGTGCTCGCACCGATCTGCGCTGAGGTCGCAACACCATCGAAATCACTGCGCAGGATAACGTTGACGACACCGGCTACTGCATCAGAGCCGTAAAGCGCCGACGCGCCGTCAGGCACGACTTCGATGCGATTGAGCGCAGCTAGCGGGACAGCGGAGATATCGACACCACCAAAGGCAGAGTCATAAGGCAGACGGTGCCCGTTAAGCAGGGTCAACGTCGCATCCGGCCCAATTCCACGCAGATTCGCATGTGAACCCGAATTAATGTTGTTGTTGATAAGACCGCCGCCGCTACCAACGCCTGGATTTTGACCTCCGCCGAAGTTCTGCGGCAAAGAGCGAATGGCCTCGCCAAGATCGACCTGTCCGGCTGCGATTATGGCTTCTTGGCCGAGTGTGATGACATCGCTTGCAACCGCTGCACCCCGGATCCGCGAACCCGTTACGACAATGGTCCCACTTTGATCTGGCGCTATATTGTCATCGGCACCTGCAGGATTGGGTGTCCCTTCCTGTTCATCTAATTTGTCCGTTGGCGCATCCTGTGCGGCAACTGCTTGCGTAGCGAAGGTAAACACTGTTCCAGCCAGCAAGGCTGAAAATATTTGTCTGTGCTGCATCAATATCTCCCTGATTGTTTTTCAGGCCACCATTTTAAATTTGGGCCATGCAGGGATAGACGCAGAGATTGCCGGTTACCTTAGTTGCAGATGAAACTATTTTTAAAGCGTTTCGCCGAGTACGGTACGGATATGCGCCAACGCCTTCATCATGTGATATTCGACAGCAGCCATGGAGATATCCAGAGCCCCGCGAATATCGCGATACGCCATCTCGTCGAACCGGTGCATGAGGAATATCGTGCGCGTCCTTTCGGGCAGCTGCCTCAACGCGCGTTCAAGGCATTGTGTCAGGTCGCTGGCCTCAAGTTCATATTCTTGCTCTGCGGCGCAGTGCGCGTCGCGCGCCTCGTTCAGGGGCAACGTGACTACCCGGCACTGCTGCCGACGCGCGGCATCAATCAGTAAATTTCGAGCGATGCAGAAAAGGAAGCTGCGGGGGTTCATCAGGCTGGACAGTTGCGGGCTGGTGGCCGCGCGCAGGAACACCTCTTGGGCTATATCACATGCGAGTTCGGGTCCGACCCGACCTCTGAGAAAACGAATCAACATCGCGTCATGGCGAAAATTGTTCGAAGTGTTCTGCCGCGCAGCATCATCGGGCCGATCTG
>NZ_PYIA01000082.1:0-3827 GCF_013265645.1 Sphingopyxis sp. BSNA05
GCGCGGCGATGACTGGAATAATGAGTTGTTTCGAGCAAACGCAGCTTCTACCTAACCCGGTCCACCTTTGACCCAGAGGAAAGGGGGCTTTTCCCTGTTTGCGCACGAGATGGCCGTCTGAGGTCTGTCCGTGCCTAACGGAGGAAAACCATCATGACTCTACAAAACGCACAGCTTCAACTCGACGATACACCGGATCTGGCAAGCGAAATAGTAATCAAGGCCGCTCACGAAATAGCACGTCGTCTGGAGACAAGTTCCCAAGTCACACGAAAAGACATCAATGCCATATTCCAAAAACTCACCGGAAACAGCGATGCGACAGATGGCTGGTCGGTAAAAATGTCTGGCTGTGCCATCGAGCTGGCTGAGCTGCTATGGCTTCGCGAACATTCCGGAATCACGCTAGATTCCGATTTTGCTGAAACCGACAAATGCTTCGAAATTCTGGAGCAAGCCCTTCCTCCACAACATAACCGGCATGATGACCAGATTTCCCTCCAGCAATTTTCGACACCCGCTCGGCTTGCATGGGTAATGGCCCTGGCAGCGGGCATAAAGCCCGAAGATATCGTACTCGAGCCATCTGCGGGAACGGGAACTCTCGCCATTTGGCCGCATCTTGTCGGCGCGAAGCTAATCCTCAATGAGATCGACGACCTGCGCAGTGCGTGTCTAAGCGAGCTGTTTCCGGGTGCTCCGACCTTCTCACACGATGGCGAGCTGATCAACGAGTTGCTTCCGTCGCGCCACAATCCAAATCTTGCCCTTATGAATCCGCCATTTGCGCGCAGTGCCGAACGCGGGAAAGACGGTCGTTCAGCCCTGCGGCACTTGCGCTCTGCCTGGCGGCGTTTGGCGGCAGGCGGCCGGCTTGTTGCGATCATGCCCGAAGGCTTTAGCGCAGTCGAATTTGCCAAAAACGAACTTGGATCATGTGCACTTCGTCTTGATGCGCGCATCACACGATCTTTTGCGCGCAGGGGAACCGGCATTACCGTGCGTCTGGTGGTATTAGACAAAATTGCTTCCGAGCAATGCGTAGAGCCAATCGACATCGACGATTTTGAAGGTTTGTACGACGCCTGCTGCGCTTTGCCCGAGCGCGCCGCCTCAAAATCCAATGCGCAAACTTCCAGACCCAAAGCAAAGCCACTCGCGCTGGTGTCGAGCTACCGTTCGAAACGCCCGGTCGCGCCAGTTTTAAAATCCTCACCAGACACGCAAATATCCGAAAAGCTTATCTTTGAAGTTCTCGACTCTGCGGCACCAACGCCAGAGCAAAAAGGCATTTATCTAGCCTACCGGCCAAGCCGGATAACAATCGACAATGCTCCCGTTCATCCGACCCCGCTGGTGGAATCGGTCGCGATGGGGTCTGTTGCCGCGCCGGTCCCGCAGCATCAGCCGGTGGTTCCAGCAGACTGGCGGAAGAACCAGCTTCTTTCCGATGCGCAGTGCGAAATGCTCATCTATGCGGTGAATGCCTTCGCCCGCGATTTGCCCGGAACTTACAGGGCCATCAACGAAGGCTCGGGGCTGGAACCGTCGGACGAGGGTTTTCGTTATAGGACTGGCTTCTTCCTCGGAGACGGAACTGGCGCGGGCAAGGGCCGCGAGATTGCCAGCGTCATCATGGACCGATGGCTGCAGGGCCATTGCCGCCATATCTGGATTAGCAAGAACGAGACCTTGCTCGAGGACGCCCGCCGCGACTGGTCAGCGCTCGGCGGCCTGCCGCTTGATATCCAGTCGCTTTCGAGCTGGAAGCTGGGAAGGCCGATTTCGATGTCTGAAGGCATTTTGTTCGTCGCTTATCCAACGCTGCGGTCGGGCCGGATGGATACGACAAGGCTTGCTCAAATATTGGAATGGGCAGGGGAGGAATTTGATGGAGTGATTGCTTTTGATGAAGCCCATGCAATGGCCAATGCGCTGGGGGGAACGGGAAGCCGCGGCAAGGTCAAAGGATCCGAGCAGGGCATAGCTGGTCTGCGTCTTCAAAATCTGCTGCCTCGCGCTAGGGTTTTATATGCATCGGCAACAGGGGCTTCGGACATTGCCAACCTTGGCTATGCGGCACGCCTTGGTCTCTGGGGTCCGGAAACCGCCTTTCCAAATTATGACAAGTTTCTAAGCGATATCCGCGCGGGCGGTATTTCTGCGATGGAACTGGTCGTGCGCGATCTTAAATCTCAGGGGCTTTATCTCGCCCGCGCCTTGTCCTTTGCGGGCGTTGAATATGAACTTCTCGAGCATGAACTTACCACAGAGCAGATATCGGTCTACGATAGTTATGCCGAGGCTTGGGCGATTATTCACAAAAATCTCGAGGCTGCGCTCGAAGCCACGCGGATCGTCGATGAAGATAGCGGTGATACGCTTAACCGAAATGCAAAGGCGGCGGCGCTTTCGATATTCGAGGGTACCAAGCAGCGTTTCTTCGCGCAGTTGCTTTTGTCCATGAAACTTCCCAGCCTGCTCCCAGCGATCGAACAGGCATTGGAAGAGGGGCATTCCGCCGTTGTGCAGCTTGTCTCGACCGCCGAGGCAATGCTCAACCGCAGACTTGCCGATCTCAGCGCCGAAGAACGCGAGCAGCTTGATATCGACCTGTCCCCGCGCGAATATGTCATTGATTATCTGGCCAAAAGTTTTCCGGTCCGTTTGATGCGGGTGTTCCGCGATGATGACGGCAACTTGCGATCAGAGCCTATGTCGACTTCTGAAGGTCATCCGGTGCTTTGCCCGCGCGCGGTTCAGGCAAGAGATGCGATGATCGAAAAACTGTGCGCGCTTCCGCCCATTTGGGCTGCGCTTGATGCGGTAATCGAACGTTTTGGAACAGATCATGTTGCCGAAGTGACCGGCCGGACCCGCAGGCTTGTAAATGGCAGCGACGGACGTCAACGCCTTGAACGCCGCACGGCGCGGTCGAATTTAATCGAAGCCCAGAGTTTCATGGACGGCGAGAAGCGCGTGCTTATATTTTCCGATGCAGGCGGGACAGGCCGGTCCTATCACGCTGATCTTGATGTGCAGAACCAGCAACGCCGCGTGCATTTCTTGCTCGAGCCGGGCTGGCGGGCCGATAATGCCATTCAGGGTCTGGGCCGCACCAACCGCACCAATCAGGCATCCGCACCGCTCTTTCGGCCTGTAACCACTGATGTCAAAGGTGAGCGGCGTTTTATCTCCACCATCGCGCGGCGGCTAGATAGCCTTGGCGCCTTGACCCGCGGACAAAGACAAACCGGCGGGCAAAACCTGTTTAACCCGGCTGATAATCTTGAAAGCGAATATGCACGCGATGCGCTGACCAGCTGGTTCCACCTGCTTTATGCAGGCAAGCTGGAAGCCGTTTCACTTGACCGCTTTCAGGATGTCACGGGCCTCAAGCTTGAAACACCCGATGGTGATCTGGCTGAAAAACTGCCAACCATCCAGCGCTGGCTAAACCGGATATTGGCGCTGCCCATCGCTCTGCAGAATGCAATATTTGATGAATATCTGTCGCTGATCGAAGCCCGCGTCGAAGCGGCGCGTGAAGCGGGAACTTTGGATATGGGCGTTGAAACCATTGCGGTTGATACATTTGAAATTATGTCAGACAAGCTTCTGCGAACGGATGGTATTTCTGGCGCAACCACGCATCTTGTGACCTTGGAAACACAGCGCCCGCTTAAACCGCTCCGTTTCAAGCGACTGTACAAGCTTCAGGACTTTAGCCTGCCGCAGGTCCAACTATTACGCAATGCGCGTTCCGGCGGTATGGCCTTGTCGGTTCCTACCCGCCGTATGATCACCGATGAGGGAGAGACAATCGA
>NZ_PYIA01000083.1:0-4030 GCF_013265645.1 Sphingopyxis sp. BSNA05
TTAACATTTGGTGACCGCAGCACTGGTATCTTCGTCGACAGCAAGATGGATGGCGTCGCAAACTCAGATTTCGGCATTCTGATCGGCGGCGTCGAGATCAACACCGATGGCGAAAGCGCACACGGAATCGAAATAATTGGTGCGCAGAATGCAGCGCTCGGGGACCGCGACAATATCGCGGCAGGCGGAGCTTTTTCGACCGTTGTCATAGATGCGACCAAAGACATTATCGCGGCGGGCCTAAATTCGGACGCTATCCGCATAACCAACCAAGACCAGATTTTTATCCGCATTGCCGACGGCGCTACGGTCTCGGGCGGTACAGGCGCTGGCGTGGCGATCAATTTGCTCGAGGCGTCCAACAATGACGGGTTGCTTGAGGCGATCGAGGCGGAGGCTACCGTTCTGAAAGCGCGCCTTGCCGACCGGGCGATGAACCTGATCACCACTTACATCAGCAGCACCGGTACGCAGACGCCCTCGGCGGTTGGTGGCGGAGCATCGGGCTTTGATCCAATTATAATCGATCCGTTCGATTTCACGCCATTCGACCAGTTGATGGAAGTGGACGGCGCTACGGTCGAATCCGTTATGGGGGCAGGCGCGATTGTCAGCGCGTCTCCGCTCGCGCTCGAAACCTCGAACGGTGCGATTGTCCGTACGGGCGGCGACGATGCGCCGGTGATCTTGGCCGGCGAAGCGATTGCGCTGGTCGCCAGCGACACGACCTTCAGCAGTACGGGTGACAATTCCCCGCTGTTCAGCCTCTCCGAGCTCACCGCAGGCGGCGGCACCGGCTTTTATGCGGCCATGACCGACATCACCGCAACGACCACCGGCGTGAACAGCGATGCGATTGCGACGGGCGGCGGCGTGTCGGACAGCTTTGGTGCGTTGTTCTTGACCGCGAGTGACCTCGCCAATCCGAGCGTCGTTTCGACCACCGGAGATGGTTCAAGCGCGATCAGCTTCGATGCGCCTGATGGTTCGACTTTCACCGGCGCGATCAGTCGCACTGCGGTCTCGACCACAGGCGAAAATGCAGCGGCGATCAGCCTGAAAATGGGCGACAACAGCTCGGCGAGCCTCGAACTGCTCGATACGCTGGTCAGCACGACCGGGAATGGTAGCGACGTGGTGCGATTGAGTACGGGTGACGCGACAGACTATACCTTCATCATCGCCGATTCCGAACTGACCAGCGAGGGCGATGACAGTGCTCTTCTGCGAGTGGCAGGTCGCACAGGAGCCAATCTCGGAAACTTTGTGATGATTGGCGGCAGGCTGGTCAGCACCGGCAACAATTCGGGCGGAATCATTGTTGAGGGCGATCAGGCCACGGACCAATCCTCGCACACGTTCTTTTTCGCAGAAGCAGCATTGCGACCGAAGGCGACAATTCGGCGGGATTCCTGTTCGAGCGTATTGGAGACCCGACCGGAGGAGTGAGCATAGCAAGCTTCACGTTTGATGCCGTTGATATTTTGACAAGCGGCGCGAATAGCGATGCCGTGTTCACTGGTTCCGTGCTCGAAGGCAGCGTCACAAACACCACTTTTACCAATAGCCGGTTCGCAACCAGCGGTGACGACAGCCGGGCGTTTATTGCCGAAGCGATTGGCCAAGGCAGCGTGGCATCTCTTGCAATTGCGGACAGCGATTTCATCACCGAAGGCGCGAACAGCACGGCAATCATTTTCAACGAAGGCAGTGTTTTCAGTGCCATCGGCCCGGCAGACTCATCGATCTCCTCCTTCAATATTAGCGAAAGCACGATCAGCACGCTGGGCGATAACAGCCTCGGGATCGATGTTGCGACGCTGGCAGGCGATAACTCGACGACTGTCATCGCCATGAGCAGTAACCAGATCTCGACCGCGGGCGCGAACAGCGATGCGATCAGCATCGGCACACAGGCAGCTCTTGGCCGCGACGGCGCCTCGCACACGGTCTCGATCGATCTCTCGACCATTGAAACATCGGGCGATGACAGCCGGGGGATCTATATCGGCTCGCTTGTTGACGGACTTGGAGGTGCCAACGCGACAAATGGAGGTGTGACCAACGCAACGATTTTCTCTGGAGACAATGTGATCGTGACCACAGGCGCGCGCTCGCACGGGTTGGAATATGCCACCATTACCGGCGATCTCGAAGACGGTATCGTCGATATTGTTGCCGGCAACAGCACAATCCAGACGCGCGGCGACAATGCCATCGGCATGCTTTTCGGGGGCGTCGAAGGCGCATTTATCGACAGCACGGCGACCGATCGGCGTCCGCAGCTGAGCATGATGTTTGCGCCTCTTTCAATAGCCACCGAAGGCGACGGTTCGCATGGCATCCAGATCGGCGATCTGCCGGCTTTTAACGTGGCCGATAGTGCCGATGTCACGCTGACCCTCCTCACCCGCACCATTACCACCACCGGCGATGGCGCACACGGCGTGGTGATTGGCAGTGGCTGGGGCGAGGCGAACTCGACGCGCGATCCCGATCGCATGGGCTCGAACCGCACGGCCATTCTGACGGTCGATGGCATCATCGATGTGTCCGGCGCGGGATCGCATGGGATCGTGTCGGACAGCATCTTCTTCGAACTTTCCGTTTCCGAAACCGGCAGGGTGACCTCCGCTGATGGCTTTGCGCTGAAATTCGATACGGTCGACGATGGCTTCACCGCGTTCAATCTTGGCGAGATCGACGGCGATGTGATCTTCGGTGACGGCGACGATACGCTCGACAGCTCCGGCACGATCACCGGCAATATCGATATGGGCGCAGGCGCGAATGCAATCCTTATCCGCAGCGGAGGCCTGTTCAATTCGCTCGACAGCGTCCTGCTCGGCGCGGGCAATGCGATCACCGTCGAGGGTGACATTGCGCCAGGTGGCGTCGGTCCGATCCAGGTGACCAATATCGGCAGCGACCTGGTGTTCGCGGCTGGCTCGCAATTCCTGGTCGATATTGACGGGATGGCGGCCGACACGAATGCGGCGGGTTTCTTCCAGTCCGACCGGATCACCGTTGATGGCGACATCACCATCAATGGCGGCACGCTGGTGGTGGAATCGCTGACACCCGAAGGCGATTTTGACCGGCAGGCGCAGTTCCTGATCCTCGATGCGGCGGGCACTGTCACGGGCGAGTTTGCCGATTTGATGGCCGATTTGCCGTTTCTTGATCTCAGCCTGACGTACAAAGCGGACAGCGTGATCCTGAATGCAGGACGTCAGGGGCCGGTGGTTCCTTTCGCGTCACTGGGCCTCACGCCCAACCAGCGCGCGGTCGGGGCCAGCTTCGACGCGCTGGAACCGAACGCAATGGGCGATCTCGACGATGTGATCGACCAGCTGATCTTCGCCAGCACCGATCAGGCGTTGACCGCTTTCGATACGGCATCGGGTGAAATCTACGCTTCGCTGCTGGCGCAAGCGGGCAAGGACGGATTGCGCCGCTCGCGCGAAACGCTCGCCCGTGCGCGCAGCGCCGCTAACAGTGGTTGGGGCATCTGGGGCGGGATTGGCTCTTCGGACAGTTCGACCGATGGTGACGGCAACGGCGCGGCGGTCGACCAGAATGATTTCGGATTCTATATTGGTATCGACTATGTCGGCGAAGACAATGCGTGGGCGGCGGGAGTCTCGACCGGCTGGCGTGACGGTTCGCTCGATGTGTCGGATCGTCTGAGTACAGCCGAATATGACACATGGTACCTCGCCGGACATGCTCGCTATGGCACTGGCGGGCAGGGCGCCACCGTCACAGCGGCGCTGGACATCTCCGAAATCGATGCCGGTGTCGAGCGCACGCTGACGGTCAACGGGATAAACCGCGATGCGCAGGGCAATGCCGATGTGGACACCTTCGCCATCGGCGGCGAAGCACGATACGGTGTGTCCATAAGCGAAGACTGGGCAATAGGCCCGGTTGTTTCGGTGATCCACACTGACAGTGACCTGTCGCTCGACAATGAAACCGGCGCGGGCAGTGTGGCCCTGAGCTCTGCCGATGCGTCCGACGGGCAAAC
>NZ_PYIA01000084.1:0-3490 GCF_013265645.1 Sphingopyxis sp. BSNA05
TTCGGGCATGCCTTCGGAAAAAACTGCCCCAATATTTCACCGGTGCGTTCATCCGCTCCAATCAGCGGCGCGGCGGATAAAATAAATCCTTTGGAGCGCGCATTGCGATACAGCCGCGGTCCGGTATCAAATACCCGGTAGGGAAGCCAGTCTGACAGCATATCGAGCGCGATGCTTGGCTTTGCATGGTCAGCGGTTTTCTGATCACCAAACAGGCCAGACAATAGTTTTGCGCGCGCAGATGGAATGGAGAAGGTCATTGTCCTTTCTCCAGGCTGGGCAGTCTGTTGTTCCCGCGTATTTTGGCAGCTTCAATGGCCTCAATACTCGGTAGACCATCCTTCGGGAATGCCTCCAAACAGGGTGAGGGGTTCGACTTGCTGGGGGAGGGAGCCCATCGAACCCCTCGATTGCCGGCATGTTTGCACCGGCAATTGCCTCTCGTACGGTCAAGGGGTACGAACCACGCGAGGGCAAATTATAAGAACTTTTGAGAAATGGGTCAGTGGCGTCCATTGATTCTGACGGCGCTTCACTGGCGCCATCGTCTGCGCTAAGAGCGCCACCAGAATTGTCTTTGGATGCTAGCTTGGCTTGATCTGCTATATCGCGCGCCATTTGCTTGGCGATATTAGTATCACCACTAGCCAATGTGGCAGCCCAGTCGGGAGTGCGCGTGATTACATGCACGCTGCGGGCTTCATGCAAATTGCCCGACGCATCGACAAATCCGGGAAAGACAATCTTGAGCACACGCTCGCCGGTCCGCGCGGTTTGCGCCGCCGATATCAGGTTTCGCCTGCCGCTCGGCTGAGATTGCTCGAGCATTGCCACGCTTGCCGCCGCATCAATTTGCGATGTCGGTGCGCAGCTGCCGCCCGGCGCCTTGCAATCGAAACTGCCGCTTATATTGCTGCCCAGACTGGCGCAGGATGATAGTGAGACGCATGACAGCGCTAACACGCCCAATGGAAAACGCGCCCGGATCATTTTGCACCTTTTGCATTTGAGCCGAGGAACGCGCGGATTTCAGAAGCGCCGCGATATCCTTCAAGCACCGCGCCATCACTTGCGCGCACCATGACCGGCGTCCCGGAAAAACCGTGGCTTCGTGCAAAGGCCTCATTGGCATCAAGACCCGATGTGTCGCATGATTTTTGTGGTTTTGGCGTTTCGCCGGAATAGGCTTGATGTAGCGCCTTGGCAGGATCACTGGAACAGATTACCGCTTCGGCCAGTTTTCGGCTCTTTTCGCCCAGAATCGAAATTGGCCGCTCTTCGACGCGCACATGCGCTTTTTTAAGTTCAGCGGTCAGCCGCTTGCAATAGCTGCAAAGAAAATCGGAAAACACAATGAGGTTGGGGCCGGATTTGCCCCCCCAATGGACGGCGCCTGATGGCGTTAAGTCCGCGACGGGAACTTTGGATGCGCGTTCTTCGGCGGGCTGTTTTGAGGCCGTTGGTCCAGTGTCATTTGCACCCGCGGAACCTGCGACCAGCAGGTCCGGATTAAGCTCCAGTAGTTTGGCAGCCGTCAGGTCTGCCCGGCTTTCCATATCGTATAGACGCCCGACAAATAGATAGCGCGCGCGTTCATCAATGTAGAATAATGTCTTTTCCGATACGACCTCGCACAAACCGCCAAAGCCCTTGCAGGTGAGGCTGGTAATGGGTGTTCTGGGGAGGCGCAGCTCAATTGCGGTTCGCACATCCTGAAGTACCGCTGCGGCATTAGCTGGAACCGAGATGAAGCTGGCAGCAACAAGGCCTGTGACGACCCCGCCGCTTGCGACTGCAAGCGCAATGGCGGCCGCCCGTGACTTGAAGGTCCGACCCTCGGTTTTGAAATTGGAAAAATTCACTTTTGTTCACTCCTTACATGGACGCCGTCGAGAAAGACGATCTCGACATCGATGCCTGTCGGCATCTCGACGACAGGTTGATATTGTTCGGCTCGTTCGATGAGATATTTGGAGACAGTATCGGCGGCATCGCCAGCGCCCTGGCCAAGACCGCCGGTCAATATGTCCGCGCCCGATAGGCTATCGCGTTTCCCGTTCGCGCCAATCTGACCGGAAAATATACCGTTGGCATTGGCCGAAAAGCCGCGCCCAAACCCGCCAACAATTCCGGCAAGCAAAGCCTGACTGACAAGACTGCCTTCGCGGCTGACAACGCGTCCGCGCACGCCGGATTTACCGGCAAAGCTGATAAACCCCTTAACCTCGCTGACCGCGACACGACCGCCGGGCTGATTGCAGGTCATGCGCGCCAGCTTCACATAGACTTTTTCAGCCGAGAGATCGCCGCGCGCCGCGCCGTTGACGATGCATCCGGTAATATTGGTGGTGAGCAACTTACCATTTTTGACCACAGACCGGGCAGGGCCGGTGATACGCAATACCACTGGAAGCGGATCGCTCTGACTGGCAACTCCCACCGAGGCATCAACGCCGACAATGACCTTTGCTGGTGCATAGCTATTGGGTGGTAGATATTCCGGACTGTCTTCAACCAGCAGCGGTGATGTTTCCGATGTGCGCTTCTTGGCCGATTTTGATCCCTGCTCGGTGCTTCCGAAATTGAGTATTTTAACTGCGCCGGATGGAGAACCGCCAGGCGAAATTTCTGTACCATCGGGTGATCCAAGCGATGCAGACTGCGGGTTAAAATCTCCGCTTTGCGGACCATAGGCCGGAGGAACTGGTGCCGGCGCTGCGGCTTTCTCTTTCAGCTGAGATTTCAGACCCGCGTTTTCTGTTGAGATCGCATCGATAGCTGCTTGTCCGTTGGTTCGCATTTCGCTGTTTTCGAGCCGAAGCGCTTCAATTTGTTCCTCGATTTCGCGGGTTGGGAGCTGCGCTTCCTTGAGCGCCTTTTGATCCTGGGTAAGCTTGTTAAGCCGGTTTTCATAAGCCGCGACAAACTCGCGCTGGGAGAGATTGCGGTTGACCAGACTGCCAGCGTCAATGGTCATGATGCCGCTTTCTTGCGTACCTTTTTCATCGCCGTCACCGGCAAACAGAAACCAGGCACCTGCGATAAGCGCGAGACTGCCAATACCGGCAAGCAGCATATTTTGCCGCCGCGCGATCTGCTTGTTGAGGCCAGCGCGCGCTTTACCTTGTTCTGCATCCGCATCTTTAACGGGTGCTATAGTTTTGCTCTCGCTCATTGGACGGTCCCCCGGGTCGCGGTGACAACAAAGGCGGATGTGGTTGTTCCGGCCTTGAGTGTGTTTTGGGCAAAGGAGATTGCGCGCGCGGATTTGGGCGCAAGCTCGGTTTCATTGAGTATGACTGCGGTTTTCCCGCGATTGGTGAGAATGAATTGCTGAGCGTTATAATTGGCGCCGCGATATTCCGCGATTAGTTGTACTTCGATGGATCCGGTTCGAACCGGGCGCGTCATCCGCTGATGCACGCTATAACCGGGAGGCGCTGCGCCCTCCGCCACCGCTTTCACCAAAGCGATGATGGTCTGCTCTTCG